>CAZEPF010000008.1:0-227 GCA_964514045.1 uncultured Rhizobiaceae bacterium
ACGTCAGATGGGTTTACACCCGATGTTGAAAGCCTGACAAGAACTTCACCTGACGCTGCAACGGGATCTGGTTTAGAACCAAACTCCAAAACCGCATCTGGCCTACCATTTCTTGAGTAAAATACTGTTTTCATAACAAACTACCTATACCAATCGGCTTTGTTCTTTGGCCGCTGCTATGAAGCTTGCAAACAAGGGATGCGGGTCAAACGGACGAGATTTTAATT
>CAZEPF010000008.1:237-34027 GCA_964514045.1 uncultured Rhizobiaceae bacterium
GTCATACTCAATCGTTTCAGGCAATAGGCCATCGGGCGACATACCAGAGAATATAAGTCCGGCTTCTTCTAGACGCGTTTTGTAGTCCGTATTCACTTCATAACGGTGACGGTGACGCTCTGAGACCTCGTTCGAACCGTAAATTTCAGCAATATGCGATCCCTCAACCAGGGGATGAGGATAGGCCCCAAGACGCATTGTGCCGCCCATGTCTCCGGATGCTTCACGTTTTTCGAGTTGATTACCCTTCATCCACTCGGTCATGAGGCCAACGACGGGTTCTTTTGCGTCTTCATCAAATTCTGTTGAGGTTGCGTTGTTGATACCTGCAAGATTACGCGCCGCCTCAATGCAAGCCATTTGCATTCCAAAACAGATACCAAAATACGGTATTTTATTTTCACGCGCATAGGTAACCGCTTGGATTTTGCCTTCTGCACCGCGTTCACCAAAGCCACCGGGAACCAGAATCGCATCCACCTGCCCAAGATGGGCGGCAGTGTTTTCTTCATTGAATACTTCCGATTCGATCCATTTCAGATTGACCTTCACTTCATTTGCGATGCCGCCATGTTGAAGCGCTTCAATCAGGGATTTATACGCATCTTTCAGAACTGTATATTTACCCACAATGGCGATATTTACTTTGCCTTCTGGATTATGAATTTTCTGGCTGATCTCTTCCCACATTTGCATTTTGGGCTTTGGTGCAGGATCAATTCCAAAGGCATTAAGAACTTCCTGATCAAGACCCTCTTTGTGATAGGTCATTGGAACATCATAGATAGACTTCGCATCCAGTGCTTGAATGACCGCAGTTTCACGCACATTACAAAACAGCGATAGTTTACGGCGTTCTTCCTTGGGAATTTCGCGGTCTGCGCGAACCATTAAAATATCCGGCTGAATACCGATCGAGCGTAGCTCTTTAACAGAGTGCTGAGTGGGCTTGGTTTTCAACTCTCCTGCTGCCCAAATCCAAGGCATTAGGGTCAGATGAACGTAGATACATTGCCCGCGCGGCAGATCATTGCCAAGCTGACGAATGGATTCAAAGAACGGTAAGGCTTCAATATCACCTACTGTTCCACCAATTTCGCAGAGAACAAAATCGTAGTCCTCATTACCATCAAGCACGAATTCTTTGATTTCGTTTGTAACGTGCGGAATGACTTGAACTGTGGCACCTAGATAATCGCCACGCCGCTCTTTTGCTATTATATCCGAATAGATACGGCCTGTAGTGATGTTATCCTGTTGATTGGCAGGACGACCCGTAAAACGTTCATAGTGACCTAAATCAAGATCCGTTTCAGCGCCATCATCTGTGACGAAGCATTCTCCATGCTGATAGGGAGACATAGTCCCTGGATCAACATTAAGATAGGGATCAAGTTTTCTAAGCCTCACCTTATACCCGCGCGCTTGAAGAAGCGCACCGAGTGCTGCTGAAGCTAGACCTTTACCGAGCGAGGAAACCACGCCGCCTGTGATGAATACATATCGCGCCATGGGATTTATTGGTTACACCTGAAATACGAGTTCGAACAGAAAAAATTCATTCATGCACAAAAAAAGCCCCGCCAATGCGGGGCCTAATAAGAATTATGTTGATTTATAGCTATTCAGTGGTTGGAACAGCACCATCTTCGGTAGCGTCATCACCACCTAGATTCAAACCTTCGGCGCCTGGAAGCTGATCAAGAATACCGTTTCCTGAACCATCGTTCTGATTCTGCACAGGGATGTTATCAAGAACACTCCCCCCTTCTACACCTGATAATACGCCCAATATGATTGAGGTGGTAAAAAAGGCAGCAGCAAGAATAGCAGTTGTACGTGTCAAAGCATTTGCAGCACCACGGGCAGACATGAAGCCCCCTCCGCCACCACCGCCGCCGCCGCCAATACCAAGCGCGCCGCCTTCTGATCGCTGTAAGAGGACTACTGCCACCAATGCAGTAACAATCATCAAGTGAATTACAATAATTACGGTTTCCATAGTTTTTCCCGGAAATCTAAAGAGCTGTTAAAAGCCAAATTTACGGCTCTCTAACACGCAGTTACGAAACTGCAAAATCAAAACTTGAAGTGGGGATGCGTTACTTCGAATTCAAGATTTGGTAAGTTCGTCATATGCAGCGCAAATTCCAAGAAAATCTGCTGCTTTCAGACTAGCCCCACCTACAAGCGCACCATCGACATTCTCAATGCCCATCAGTTCAACCGCATTCGTAGGCTTTACAGAACCACCATATAAAAGGCGCATATGCGCACCTTCATCACCAAAACGTTTAATCAGATAATCTCGCATAAACGTATGAGCTTCTTTTACGTCATCAACGGAAGGCACCAATCCTGTGCCAATGGCCCATACAGGCTCATAGGCAACTACAATAGTGTCCGCTTTCGATTCGTCAGGCATAGAGCCATCCAGTTGGTCTTTTAATACATCCAGTGTTTTGCCCGATTTACGCTCGCTTTCAGTTTCACCAATGCAAACGATGGTGAGAAGATCACCTCTTAGACCAGCTTCGGCTTTGGATTTAACAACCGCATTTGTTTCACCATAGTCAGCGCGTCTTTCAGAATGGCCCACGATTACGGCCGTACCACCGCCATCAGCAATCATTTCTGCTGAAACGTCACCCGTATGCGCGCCCACTTGATTAAAGTGACAATCCTGCCCGCCAATCGCAACACGAGTACCAAGGCAAATATGCGCCGCAGTTATAATTAAAGTGGCAGGCACGCATAGCAGCATATCGATCTGATTGCGCATGGACGTATCATAGCCCTTGGTCATCTCACCCAGTTCATTCAATGAGTTGCGATATCCGTTCATTTTCCAGTTGCCAGCAACAAGCGGCTTGATTCCAGGTGTCATAATGCTTTGCTCCGATTTGCAGCTTTATCCGATGGTTTTGGAATAAACGCAATTGTGAGATGACCAGCTTTCCACCGCCTTGTTATCATCGTTTGTAATGGATATACGAAGTTCACACTATTTGATGATTATCAGGACGAACACACATGCTCGACTTTCTGCGCAAAGCTTCAACCGGCTGGATGGCTAAAATACTTATTGCATTGCTTATTTTGAGTTTTGCCGTGTGGGGTATTTCTGGAAGCATTTTATATGGCAACCAGAACACGGTTGCACAGGTGGGAAGCACGTCAGTTTCTTCACAGGATTTTCGATTTGCATATGAAAATCAATTGAATGCTTTCTCGCAACAGGTAGGCCGCAGATTAACTCGCCAAGAAGCAGATGTATTTGGATTGCGTCAAACCGTGTTAACCCAAGTAGTCGCTGGCGCTTTGTTGGATGAAAACGCTAAAAATATGAAATTGGGCGTTTCGGAAGAAAATTTGGCAAAAACCATTGCCTCCGACGATACATTCTCTGACCTGTCCGGTAATTTCTCTCGTGGAACATTGCGCGCGACGCTGCGCCAATACGGAATTACAGAACAGGAATATATTGAAAGCCGAAAGCGTGTAGCGCTCCGCAATCAAATTGAGGAAGGTACTTCCACGTCATTGAATATGCCAACTGCATTCTCGAACGCTCTTGATCAATTCCGCAATGAAGAGCGGGTGTTTGAATATGTAGAAATTGGGCCTGAGATTGTTGAAGAAAAACCCGTCCCTCAGCAATCAGATTTGGAACAATATTTCGAAACAAACAAAGCCCGTTTCGTAGCACCGCAATATCGTAAGCTGAACATTATCAAGATTGAAACATCCGACCTCGCCAAGCCTGACGAAATCACAGACGAAGATGTCAAAGCTGAGTACGAAAACCGCAAAGATGGTCTTCGCTCACCAGAAAAGCGGCGCATAGAGCAACTCGTGCTTGCAAATGCCGATGAAGCCAAAGAAATCAAAGCCAAATTGGATGGTGGCGAGAGCTTTGAATCAGTTGTTGAAGGCTTAGGCAAAAAAGTAGCTGACCTTTCACTTGGCATTCTTCAGCGCCCCGACCTTCCCGATGAAAACGTAGCCAATGCAGCGTTTGAGGCTGAATTGAATAAACCAACAGACATTGTTGAGGGGATTTTTGGTCCGGTCATTGTTCGTGTAACCGAAATCGAGAAAGAAAAGACAACCGCATTTGAGGAAGTCGAAGATCAATTAAGACAAGATGTGGCCTTGCGCATTGCTGGCGACAGACTGTTTGAAATCTTTGATCTTGTGGAAGATGAACGTGCGGCTGGCGAAGGCATTGTTGAAACAGCACAACGCCTTGAGCTGGATAGCCTAACCATTGAAGCATTGGATCAACGTGGTGAGGATAAATCTGGCAATGCAATTCCCAATATTCCAAACCTTGCAGCTCTTGCACAGCAGGCCTTTCAGGCTCAGCCGGGCGACGATACAGAACCAGTAGAAATCGGTAATAATGGATATATCTGGTTTGAAGTTGCTGAGGTAATTCCTGAGCGTCAAAAAGATTTGGATGAAGTAAAGGCTGATGTTGAGCAATCGTGGATCAGTGACACGATCAACAAACAAGTTGCTGACAAAGCTACCACGATCAAAGAGGCAATCGAAAATGGTGGAAATTTTGAAACTGTATTAGCCGATAACCTGCCTGTTGATTCACTGGGCCAAGCCGTAAAGCCATCAACCTCAACACAAGTGAAAAGAAACGACCAGTCTGCTGGCATTAGTGCAGAACTAATTTCAGCAGGATTTTCTATTGCCAAGGGTAAAATTACAACTGCTGCATTGGGCAATGAAAAACATGCGGTTTTGAAAGTCTCCCAAATTATTTCCGCTGATGGTAAAGGTGTTCCAGAAGATCAGATCACTACTTTGAACGCATCAGCATCGACAGACATTCTTTCTCAGGTTGTAGAAGACTTGCAATCGCGCGAAAGTGTCAGCATAAACCAGAATGCAATCGAAGCTGCGTTTAATCCTTATGGAGGCAATGCTGGTCACGGTGGCATGTAAATCTGCCCGGACACAAACTTAACCGAGGCAATATGAAGTTTCTGCCTTCGGGGATGGGTATGTCAGATTTAAAACCAGTCATTAACAGACTAGCAAATGGCGAAAATCTTAGCCGTGCTGAAACGCAAGCTGCGTTTGATGTCATTATGTCAGGCTCAGCTACGAACGCTCAAATAGGCGCTATTTTAATGGCGCTACGTCTTCGAGGCGAAACCGAAGACGAATTTGCAGGCGCTGTTGATGCCATGCGCTCTAAGATGCTGCCGGTAGATGCACCCCAAGACGCAATTGACATTGTGGGAACAGGTGGCGATGCAAAAGGCTCTTACAATATTTCGACATGCACCGCGCTTGTAGTCGCAGGATGCGGGGTAAAAGTTGCCAAACACGGCAACAGATCCCTTTCATCCAAGTCTGGCGCATCAGATGTTTTAACGGCATTAGGCGTGAATATCGAACTCTCGCCCAGCCAAATCTCTGATTGCATAGAAGACGCAGGCATTGGCTTTATGTTCGCCCCGGCCCATCACTCTGCAGTTCGCCATGTTGGCCCTGCCCGCGTTGAGCTGGCAACCCGAACTCTTTTCAATCTACTTGGCCCAATGTGTAATCCTGCGGGCGTAAAGCGCCAACTGCTTGGAGTTTTTGCGCCTCAGTGGGTGCTAACTGCGGCAAAAGTATTACAAAAACTCGGCTCTGAAAAAGTATGGGTGGTCTATGGCCAAGGGTTCGATGAAGTCACCATCACAGGCACTACACAAGTTGCCGCCTTGTCTGGTGACAGCATTGATACGTTTGAGCTGTCGCCAAAAGATTTTGGATTTGATAGTGCACCTGAAAGTGAAATTGCAGGTGGATTGGCCGATGAAAATGCGACCGCTTTGCGCAAGGTCTTGGAAGGTGAGCCATCCGCCTATCGCAACATGGTTTTAATGAATGCCGCTTGTTCGCTTGTTGTTGCTGACAAGGCAAATGACATTCTTCAAGGCGTCGAGTTTGCTGCCAACGCGATTGACACGGGGAATGCAGCCAAAGCACTGGACGATTTGATTAGGGTTTCAAATCAGGGCAATTCAGATGGCTGATATTCTAAAGAAAATCGAACTTTATAAGCGTGAGGAAATTGCTGCGGCTAAGGCGCAAACTCCATTAACCGACCTAAAAGCCAAAGTAGCGGACGCAGATGTTCCTCGCGGGTTTCTGCGTGCTCTCGAAAATAAGATATCAAATGGTGAATATGGTCTGATTGCCGAGATTAAAAAAGCAAGTCCCTCTAAAGGTTTGATCCGAGACGACTTTGATCCACCAGCACTCGCAAAAGCCTATGAAAATGGCGGAGCGGCATGTTTATCAGTACTAACTGATACGCCAAGCTTTCAAGGCGCACCTGAGTTTCTTGTTGCAGCGCGTGAGGCAACAAAACTTCCTGCTATACGCAAGGACTTCCTGTATGAGCCGTATCAGGTTTATGAGGCACGATGCTGGGGTGCTGATTGCATTCTCATCATTATGGCTTCTGTCACTGATTCAGAAGCTGTTGCGCTAGAGGAAGCTGCCTTCGAACTTGGCATGGATGTGCTGGTTGAAGTTCATAATGAAGAAGAACTTGAGCGCGCATTGAAAATGTCTAAGTCGCGATTGTTTGGCATTAACAACCGTAATCTGAAAACCTTCGATGTTTCGTTGAAAACCAGCGAAACCCTCTCAGCTTTGGTGCCTGATAACAAGGTTCTGGTCGGCGAAAGCGGCCTGTTCGAACCTGCAGATTTAGCCCGACTTGCAAAATTTGATATTCGTTCATTCCTTATTGGCGAAAGCCTCATGCGCAAAACGGACGTGGAAACCGCAACACGCGAATTATTGGCTAATCCAGCGCCTGCCGCCTGATTTAATCTTGTGATCTTGGAGATATTCATGTCATCGCTAACACATATAGGACAATCTGGCGAAGCCCACATGGTTGATGTTGGTGAGAAAGAGTTTTCCACCCGCGAAGCAACCGCCATTGGCCATGTTAAAATGATGGCAGAAACACTCCGGACTGTAATGGATGGCAATGCAAAAAAGGGGGATGTTCTCTCCGTTGCAAGAATCGCAGGCATTATGGGAGCTAAGAAAACTGCTGACCTAATCCCGTTATGTCACCCCATTGGCTTGAGCAAAGTAACCGTCGAGATTGAACCGGATACTGATTTACCCGGATTACGCGTAAAAGCGATTGCAGGTGTCAGTGGCCAGACAGGTGTTGAAATGGAAGCGCTTTCAGCATGTAGTGTCGCATGTCTTACCATCTATGACATGGTGAAGGCAGTGGACCGTGGCATGGAAATTTCCGGCATCGTGCTGTCTGAGAAAAAAGGCGGAAAATCGGGACATTGGGTTCGTGACGAACAATCCTGATCTCAATAGATTAGTCCCCGCTGATGAAGCCAGAGCCATTGTTCTCAACAATGTTCAGCCAGCTGGCCAAGAGCACGTTGATCTTGCAAGTGCAGGAAATCGGATTCTATCGGAAAATGTATCGTCCTTGCGCACGCAACCCCCTTTTGATGCATCTGCGATGGATGGCTATGCAGTACAGCAAGCTGATATCCAAGATTTGCCAGCCCATCATTTACAGATGGTGGGAACATCCCGCGCTGGCGAGCCGTTTGATGGCTCATTAAAACCGGGTCAAGTAGTTAGAATTTTCACAGGCGCCGTAGTGCCTGAAGGTGCGGACAGCATTGTCATCCAAGAAAACACACAAAGAAATGATACATCCATAACAATCTTGCAAGGTGTCACTGAGGGTCGTTTCATCCGTAAAGCTGGGCTGGATTTCAAAACAGGCGAAACCCTACTCCGCCGCCAAGATATTCTTACCCCCAATCGTATCGCCCTCGCCGCATCCATGAACCACGATCAACTACCAGTGTTCAACAAACCACGTGTTGCTCTCATTGCTACGGGTGATGAACTTGTCATGCCTGGAGGCGAGTTAAGCCACGGGCAAATTATTGCATCCAATACGCTTGGCCTAAAAGTAGGCATTGAAAATTGCGGTGGTGACGTGCTTGATATGGGCATAGTGGCGGACAAGAGCCGCGCTCTCGAAACTGCTTTCAAAACCGCCATAGATAATAAATGCGACCTGATCATCACAACAGGCGGCGCATCCGTTGGAGATCATGATCTTGTTATGCCAAGCGCCAAAGCATGCGGTTTTGATTTCGAAATTGCAAAAATTGCGATGCGCCCAGGAAAGCCTTTTCTATTTGCAAAAAAACATACGAACGATCACGTTACCTACCTAACAGGGCTTGCTGGAAATCCAGTATCTTCGCTGATTGCATTCAACGTATTCGTCAAACCATTGATCCAGCTACTGTCCGGCAGAAATGCAGACGATATTGGCATACAAAACGCCACTCTTGGCTGCAACCTCCCTGAAAATGACAACCGAGCCGAGTTTATGCGCGCCACACTTGAGCGTGATAACACTGGCAATTGGCTTGCTAGCCCCTTTGAACTTCAAGACAGTTCAATGTTGGCAAACCTGGTCCGTGCAAATTGCCTTGTTTGGCGGCCTGTAAATGCGCCAGCCGCAAGCAAGGGCGACCCATGCGAAATCGTATTACTTGATTAGATGCACGCTTTAACCTGATAGCAACTTGCAGAACATAAAAAGAACATGTATAGAATATTTGAAGTTCGTTTCATGATTCTAAAGCGAATTTCGCTATCAAGGAGATCCTCGTGCTGACACGCAAGCAACAGATACTGCTACAATTCATCCATGAAAGACTTCAAGAAGAAGGCGTTCCACCATCATTCGATGAAATGAAGGAAGCTTTGGAATTGAAATCAAAAAGCGGCATTCATCGACTGATTACCGCGCTGGAAGAACGTGGCTTTATCAGGCGTCTCCCTAACCGCGCGCGCGCTTTGGAAGTGATCAAAATGCCAGAATCATGGGGCGCAGGTGAAGTTTCTGCATCTAGTGGTCATGTTATCCGTCCGCAATTTGGTTCAAAGTCAAAACCCGTTGAAGATGCTTTGCCAAACAACGTAACACCCTTCCCAGGAATGCAAGAGGCAACTCACGAAGATGAGAGTTTTGGCTTCTCTGTACCTGTTATGGGCAAAATTGCAGCCGGTGTTCCAATTTCTGCGATCCAAGAAAATACGCATTCAGTTACTGTTCCACCAGAAATGATTGGTTCAGGTGAGCATTTTGCGCTCACTGTAGAAGGCGATTCTATGATTGATGCTGGCATTCATGACGGTGACACCGTTATCATTCGCCAGAATAATTCTGCCATTCCGGGTGAAATTGTTGTTGCACTCGTTGATGATGAAGAAGCAACGCTAAAAACCTATCGACGTGATAACGGTGAGATTGCGTTGGAAGCTGCTAACCCTGCATATGAAACGCGCAGATTTTCAACGGACCGCGTCAAGGTTCAGGGAAAACTAGTCGGGCTTATTCGTCAGTATCACTAGCGTTTGGTATTCCGGCCCCACGTTGCCATGCGCGGTTGTTTTCCGGCAAGGCAACAGTTACTTCGTGAATTATCTGTGGTGCTTGATCTGAATTCGTCGTTTTAGATACATAAACCGCATGACTTCCTTTTCGCTCAAAATCGCCTCGCTTCAAAATCAGCATGGGCTTCCGCGCCTTACAGTTTACCCACTTTAATCTTGGTGCGACCAATATGTCAGCGCGTTTACATGACGAAGCCAGAAGATCAGGCGCATACACTATGTGCAACACAAGGCTTTGCGGCAGGACATGAATACACCGCTCTTTGTTGCAAGCATCTTTAATCTTTTGAAGTTTTGGTAAAGATCCCCCCGCATACGCTTTTCCCCAAATTGTAGACACAAAGTTATCCCGCTTTGGCAGAATTAAAGACAACTCTCCAGCAGTTGATTTCGCTGCAATTGTTCTTCCATTTTCAGCGATTAAAACATCAGGAATATCAGGTTGTGAGTAGAAATACGTCAATCCAAGTAGCGGCAAGATGCCCATTAGCCTTAGCTTTGTTCGACATAGCACTAGTAGCACGAATCCTAGGCAAAACATTAAAGCAGTGGACGCCGGAAGAAGTCCTGTGACACTAATCGGACTCAACCCCTCCACATAGCGTGATACCCATACAATTATTTCAATACCATAGCTGACTGGCACAAGTGCGATTGCTTCAAATCCCATTGGAATGAGAATGAGTGCCGCAAAAACAAATGGCATGACCAATGTAGTGACCACAGGCATTGCCATGAGATTAGCCACCAATCCATAAGGTGCGATTTGATGAAAATGCCAGGCGGCAATGAACATTGTCGCAGAACCCGCCACCAAGCTTGTGGTAAATATTCCCCCTAGATAGGTCATACTGGAGCTGAAATATTGCACCACCCGATTCGAATTGGGTACAAATCCAGTACTCAGGTTTTCCTGTCGTTTTCTATTCAATACTTCATAGCAAGCAACAAGCGCATAGACTGCGGCAAACGACATCTGAAATCCGGGCGCTAGTAAACTGGAAGGCGAAATCAACAAGATTAAAATTGCCGCAATCGATACATTACGAATAGTGAGTGCTGCGCGGTCCAACAGGACTGCCACAAGCATCACACAAATCATTATCCATGCGCGTTGTGTTGAAACGCCGGCCCCGGATAAAAGCAGATATGTGGTAGCAAAAAATACGCCTGCAAGCGCTGCCCATTTTTTCACAGGATAATGTGTCGCCAATTGTGGTTTAAGTGAACAACAAAACCGGATCAGCCAAATGACAGTAAGTGTTACCAAAGCCATATGGAGACCAGAGATCGCTAAAATATGAGCAAGTCCTGTTACTCGAAGTGATTGCTGAATATCTTCCGGAATACCTGTTCGATCACCGGTTATGAGTGCATTCGCAATCTCTCCGGATACACCCGGTATAGATGTTTTGATGCGAGTTCCCACAAACAACCGTATCTTATTGATAGCGATTAGTGACCGATCACGAAGCCCAATATCACCGGCCATTTGGCTTTCTGCCACAGGCGGACCCATTAAAAACCCACTGGCCATTAGCCGTTCAAAACGGGCAAAGAACGAAAAATCAAATCCTCCGGGATAAGCAGGGCCTAACACGGGTTGTAGTCTAGCAAGTCCTGTAATCACATCACCAGGCAAAAATCGTGCGTTTTTCTTTGAGGATGACGAAAGCCTTACACGCTCCGGAAGATTGACCTCATCTAGTCCCTCTATTTCGATGGGTCTGATCAGATATCTGGGTGCCCCGCGCCGGTTCTGTTCAGTTTCTAGAACAACACCCAACAATTTTGCGGTAATCGTACCTTGGATTTGGGGACCTGATGTTCGCAAAACTTCAAGCTTTGCTGCTGACATACCAGTTAAAATCAAAGCAAGTATGGATAAAACCAGAAAGCTTTTACCTCTGGTTTGAACTCTGAACAGCAAAACAAGGCAAGACGCTGTTATGGCAATTAAAGGGAATATCAGAGGCTCGGCAGGCGATTGAAAATACAGAAATATGCCAATGCCGATCAATACAGGAACCGCATTAAAGCCAATACCTAACTCAGTTTCGTGACGTATTAGTGTCTGTAATCTTGCCTGAGTAATATCAGCCAAATGGCGCGATCTATGCCATAATCTAATTATTGTATTAGGCTTGGATAAAGGCATAGAAATTTGATGCGGGTCTTTTGCAAAACCAACAGCAATATCTTGCTGACTTTCGTTTTCTTTATCTGTCCCTGCCACACCAGAGCCTTGTATATAGGCCGCAATATGTTACACGACCGCGAGTTCCACAGCCCTTATCAAATCGGGTATTTTGCATTTACGCAAGTGGAAGAGCAATTCACTTGGAGTTCTATTCTAAATGACAAATCAGACGGTCACTCGTTTTGCCCCTTCCCCAACCGGCTTTCTGCATATTGGCGGTGCGCGAACAGCATTGTTCAATTGGCTGTTTGCGCAATCCACAAATGGTAAGATGCTACTCAGAATTGAGGACACCGACAGAAGCCGTTCAAATGATGAAGCGGTTACCGCTATTCTTGATGGGTTATCCTGGTTAGGTCTTGATTGGGATGGTGATCCGATCTCTCAGTTCTCTAGAGGCAACAGACACCGTGAGATTGCGAAAGCGATGTTGGAAAACGGAACAGCTTATCGGTGTTACTCAACGCCGGATGAGCTCGAAACCATGCGCGAAAAGGCAAAAGCTGAAGGTCGTAATCCGGTTTATGATGGCACATGGCGAGATAAAAGCTCAGCAGAATGGCCTGAAAACGCACCTTATGTAGTGCGTTTGAAAACTCCGTTAGATGGTGAAACTATCGTTCATGACAAAGTACAGGGCAATGTGCGGTTTCCAAATACGGATCTGGATGATTTTGTTTTACTGCGTTCGGATGGCAACCCAACCTACATGTTAGCTGTTGTGGTGGATGACCATGATATGGGCGTAACTCATATTATCCGTGGCGATGACCATCTCACCAATGCTGCAAAACAAACCATCATATTTAACGCAATGGATTGGGATGTACCTGTTATGGCGCACATCCCGCTAATCCATGGACAAGACGGTGCAAAACTTTCCAAACGACACGGGGCAATTGGCGCGGAAACTTATAGAGCAATGGGCTATCTGCCAGAAGCTCTGCGCACATATCTTGTACGATTGGGCTGGGCGCACGGTGATGACGAAATCATGACCACAGAACAAATGATCGAATGGTTTGGTTTTGATGGCATGAATAAATCAGCGGCCCGATTTGATTATGACAAGCTTGATGCGCTCAACGCACACTATATGCGCGATATGAAGCCTGAAATATTACTTGAAAGAATACTATCTATTTTGCCTGAAATCGATGGCGGCAATAACATAGCTTCTGCACTCACCGACTCACGCAAACAATGGTTGGTTGCAGCACTACCCGCTCTCGCAGAACGTGCAAAGACTTTGGTAGATGTCATTCAAAGCGCTGAATATTTGTATACCGACAGACCGCTACCAATGGATGAAAAGGCCAGCAGCCTAACGTCAGATGCGTCTCAAGAAATTTTACACTCAGTAATTGATTCACTTGAGGCTAACGAGGATTGGAGCCATGACGGAATTAGCCACACGCTTAAATCTTTTTGCGAAACCAACGATCTAAAATTGGGTAAAGTCGCTCAACCTATCCGCGCAGCGCTAACTGGCAAGGCTACGTCACCGGGAGCATTTGATATGCTGCTCATCCTTGGCAAGGAAGAAAGCATTAGCAGAATTCGTGACGTCTTATAACCTATGTCTTACTTGTATCATCACGGTAAATCATATAGCTATTTGCTCAAGGGCATTAGTCGCCCCGCGGCATAAATTTACGCGCAACTATTTAGTTTCCTATTCTTGGAAATGACGACCACCTGAACAGATTGCTCGGCTGGATAAATCGCTCAACTGAAAGGTTGCAGAGCAGAAGGATATTGATATGGCAAAAGATAAAGCAACTTTAAGCATCGGAGATAACAGCTGGGACTTTCCGATTTACGGCGCAAGTGTTGGCCCTGATGTTATCGATATCACTGCACTTTACAAAGAAACCGGATGCTTCACATATGATCCTGGTTTTACTTCAACTGCAGCTTGTGACAGTGACATCACATTCATCGATGGTGGCAAAGGCGTTCTTTTACACCGCGGATATCCAATTGAACAACTGGCAGAAAAAGGCGACTTTTTAGAAACGTGTTATCTGCTGCTCCATGGCGAATTGCCAAATAACACCCAGAGCGAAGAGTTTAATGCTTCCATCACAAATCACACGATGGTGCATGAGCAGATGAATCGCTTCTTTACGGGTTTCCGTCGCGATGCACACCCAATGGCAATTATGTGCGGTGTTGTGGGCGCATTGTCAGCATTTTATCATGACTCAACCGACATTTCAGACGAACAGCAACGGTATTTTGCAACGATCCGAATGATTGCAAAAATGCCAACAATTGCTGCCATGGCGTATAAGTATCATGCTGGTCAGCCATTTGTGTACCCACGCAATGATTTGGACTATGCAGCAAACTTCCTGCATATGTGTTTTTCTGTTCCATGCGAGGAATATAAGGTAAATCCTGTGCTTTCACGCGCGATGGATACAATCTTTATTCTCCATGCAGACCATGAGCAAAACGCTTCAACATCAACCGTCAGGCTTGCGGGTTCTTCTGGAGCAAATCCATTTGCATGTATTGCAGCAGGAATTGCTTGTTTGTGGGGTCCTGCCCACGGTGGCGCTAATGAAGCGGCACTCAACATGCTTGAAGAAATAGGAACCGTTGATCGTATTCCAGAATACGTTGCTCGGGCAAAAGACAAAAGCGACCCATTCCGTCTAATGGGTTTTGGTCACAGAGTTTATAAAAACTACGATCCACGAGCGCGCCTGATGCAAAAAACAACTCATGAAGTATTAAACGAACTCGGCATCAAAGATGATCCAACACTTCAGGTTGCTATGGAGCTTGAAAAAATTGCTTTAACAGACGAGTACTTTGTTGAGAAAAAACTGTATCCAAATATCGATTTCTATTCAGGCATTACGCTGAAAGCACTTGGCTTCCCAACAACGATGTTCACAGTACTCTTCGCACTTGCAAGAACTGTTGGATGGCTGTCCCAGTGGAAAGAAATGATTGAGGACCCAAAGCAAAAAATTGGTCGCCCGCGCCAGCTTTATAAAGGTGCTACAAGCCGCGATTATGTTTCGATAGATAAGCGATAATTTGTGACTTCGATGATTTTGTCTGCGGCGCGCTCCTGACTTGGAGTTTCCTGTCGCAGACGTTGAATTACTATATCAAAACCGTCCAACTGCGTTTGCCGTGCAGGTCCGTTGACCAATAATTGCTCAATAAGTCGGGCAATATATCCAGGTTTCACATACTCATTAAAGCGTTCAGGTATTACGGGATAATCTGCAATCAAATTTGGCAGGGATGCCGCCCATCCAATCACGAGCCGCCTCAATACAACACTCGCAATCGCATCTAGTTTATAAATCGCGATAGTAGGTAATTTATAAGTTGCAAGTTCAAGGGTTACAGTTCCTGATGCCGAAAGTGCTAAATCGGCCTCGGTGAAGGCAGCCTTTCTTGCCGCATCGCCTGTAACAATATTTACAGGGTATGCCCATGTTTCCGCAGATTTTCTAATCTCTTCTTCAAGTCGAGGAACAGCTGGCAGTACAATACTCAGTACGTTTCCTCTAGACTTCAATACGTCAAGTGTCTGCCCAATGACGGGAAGCAATCGAGTAATTTCGCTTCTACGTGAACCAGGCAAAACAACCAGTTTTGGGGTGGGTGCAATTGTCTCTCGAATAGACCTATCAATGTCTGGGATATGTGAGGCCAACGGATGTCCAACGTAGGTACAATCCGGTCCATCCAGGTCTTTCATAATTTTCGGTTCAAAAGGAAGCACCGCTAAAATATGATCTATATAGGGTTTGATTTTGGACGCCCTACCCGGTCGCCATGCCCACACAGACGGCGCAACATATTTGATGATTTTTATCGAAGGGTTTTTCTTTCTAACTGCTTTTGCAACACGATAAGAAAAATCAGGACTATCAATCAAAACCAATACATCTGGTTTTTTATCAAGCACGTCAGCAACAGTTTGGCGGATACGCTTTAACAGCCGAGGCAGTTGAATAATAACACCCGAAAACCCCATCACAGAGATATCAGCAATATCAAAGAGGCTTGATAAGCCCCGTTCCTGCATTCTTGTGCCCCCAAGTCCTACAGGTTCAACCTGAACTCCTTTTTTGGCAAATGTGTCTAGCAATCCCGAGCCTAAAATATCTCCAGATTCTTCACCAACAACAAAGTATAATTTTAGTGCTTTTGCCGACATTGTCATTTATCGCCGTCAAACTGCGCACCATATATAAATAATTCGCTCTCATTAGCTGCAGCAATTGTCTCCTCACGGGATAAAATTATGCTGCGGCCACCTTCGATTGCAATTCCTGCCAAGCCAGCAGCTGCAACATTTCTAATAGTATCAATACCAATTGCGGGTAAATCTGCACGCATTTCTTGATTCGGCTTCATACATTTGACCAATACGCCGTTTCGGCCATTCTCATACAAACGTCCGATGGAGCGCAAATACGCTACCCTTTCAAGCATATTGTCAGTGCCTTCAATTCCCTCAACCGCAATTACCCTCCCACCAACGGCAACGGCTGCTTGTCCAATATCAAGCTCACCCAACATCTTACATGCTTTGAACGCAGTAGTAATATTGGTATTCGCCTTTCGGGAAGGCTTGAGCTTGGTCATCTTACCAGTATCAGCAAGCAATTCAGGCAACACCTCGTGAGGGCCGACAATTTGAATTCCCTTTTTCTCAAACAAGCGAATAAGTCCCGATAAAAGTGTATTATCACCGCCAATCATGAAGGCGAGGATCTGAGGAAGTGACGTAATTGCTCCCCAATCCATTTTTGCAAAACTAACATTGGGACGGGTCACACTGCCAGCAAAGATTACCTGAGTAATTTCTAATTCTTTAAGAAGCTTAAAAAGCGCACCAAATTGCCCCCAATGTAAGATTTTATGGTGCTCATGCGTTACCCAAGCTTGATACTCTTCTTCAATCCCTACTAGAAATGCAGGGTTTCCAACTGCCTTTAGCCCCATGGCTAATTCTTTAGGCAGTTCGCCCTTGCCTACTATGATTGCGATATTCTGTTTGTTTTCAACCGCGTTCATATTGTTATGTTACTTAGGCGTGCATAATGATCGGTCAGTATCGGCAAGGATGAATTCAAGGATTTTCTTATTGATCGGTTCGTCAGAATTAGCAGCCTCAAGAGATTTGGCAGTCTCTTGAATGGACCCCTCACCTGAAAATAGTTCCTTATACAAATTGCGCGTTGCGTGAATTGCTTCACGTTCAATGCCGGCACGTTTCATACCCACCAAATTTAGCCCACCAAGATAGGCCCTGTTACCCAGTGCAGTGCCAAAGGGTATGACATCATTTTCAAGCCCTGCCATGCCACCAATAAATGCATTATCGCCAATCCTACAAAACTGATGGACTGCAGCACCGCCTCCAAAAATTACATTATTCCCGACTTTACAATGGCCAGCAACCAAAACAGCGTTAGAAAAAATCACACGGTCGCCAATTTGGCAGTCATGGGCCACATGTGCATTAGCCAGAAAAACACAATTGTCGCCAATAGTCGTATTACTATTGTCTCCTTCAGTGCCAGGGTTCATCGTTACCCCTTCACGGATAAGACAATTTTTGCCAATAGCTAACGTAGTTTTCTCACCCTTAAATTTCAGGTCCTGAGGCTCATGTCCAACAGATGCGAATGGAAAGATACGTGAACCAGAGCCAACTGTTGTGTACCCCGCAATCGCTACGTGAGATTTTAATTCACAATTGTCGCCAAGCTTTACATTAGCGCCAACATGACAAAACGGTCCAATTTTACAATTGGCGCCAATTTGAGCCCCGTCTTCAACAACTGATGATGGATGGATATGTGCTGTCATTGATTATTTTCTTCCGCATCTACCATCATGGCACCAATTTTAGCTTCGGCAGCTTTTTCTTCACCAACCCAAGCTTCACAATCATACTTAAAAATATTGCCGCGTTGTTTGGTTTTAGTAACCAGTAGTTCCAAGCGATCGCCGGGAACAACGGGCCTGCGAAATTTAGCCTCATCGATTGTCATAAAGTATACGAGTTTCCGCTCACCACCGGAATTTTGGCGCGCGCATATAGCTCCTGCGGTTTGGGCCATAGCCTCAACAATCAAAACACCTGGCATAATTGGATCGCCCGGGAAATGGCCGCCAAAGTGTGGTTCGTTAAAGGTTACATTTTTTATGCCACGCGCCGAACTGTCACCGACTACCTCTTCGATGCGATCAATTAAAAGAAACGGATAGCGATGAGGAAGAAGAGTAAAAAGCTCCTTGATCGCCACTATATCAAGATTTTCTGTCACTTTTTGCCCTCTTTTTTCTGCCTGTCTTTTTTATCATCCAACATAATTTTTGCTGCCTGCCGCATCCATTTAGATGCGGTGATTGCAGGATACCCCATCACCCTTTGGCCCGGGGGTACATCCCCATGAACACCGGAACCGCCACCAACTTGTGCCCCATCACCCACCTTGGTGTGACCCACAATTCCTGCCTGCCCCGCAACCACAACATAGTCACCTAAAACAGCACTACCCGATATTCCCGCAAGACCAACAATCACGCAATGTCTACCAATTGTTGCATTATGGCCAATTTGTACCAGATTATCGATTTTAGAACCCTCACCAATAACCGTATCACGATTAGCACCACGATCTACTGTGGAATTAGCACCAATCTCCACATCATTCTGGACTTTTTTATGCCCACCAGCACCCATTGCAAACCCAAAACCATCTTGTCCAATTTGAACACCATTATGGATGATTACGTTATCACCAAGCATGGCATGAACGACTGTTGCATTAGCACCAATTGTTGTATTTCGACCAATTGTAACACCATGGCCAATTACGGCACTTGGCAAAATAACCGATCCTTCGCCAATTTGGACATTAGCACCAATTGTTGAATTGGCTTCCACGATTACATTGTCTTCTAGGACGGCTGTATCGTGCACGAAAGCATGTGGCGAAACACCCTCGACACCCGTCACAGGTAGTGGGCGCGATGCAGTTGGATAGATTAAAGAGACAGCCTTTGCGTAGGCCTCATATGGTTTCTCATGCGGCAAGCCAGCAATGGAAGCAGGCAATGATCCCAAATGTTTGGGGTGGCAAATAACAGCACTTGCTTTGGTCGTGTCGAGATATTTCAGATATTTAGGATTATCCAGAAATGACAGTTCACCCGTCTGTGCAGCTTCTAAAGGAGCAGCACCTGTCATTATTGTGCTGGCAAGAGATGCTTCACCTTGCCAATCAGATATACCACATTGGGAAGCTAGGGCCTCAAGCGTCAGAAGCGAAGGATGAAAAAACACGGATCCCCCAAGATGCCACGCTTCGGCGGAAGAAAAGCCTGATTAGAAGGCTGTGCTTACGCCGAAGTTAATTTCACGTAGTTTGTCGTAGCTTTCATTTGCGATTGGGAAAGCATAGTCGAGGCGAAGAGGTCCGAATGGCGAATCCCATATCACACTGGCTCCAACTGATGCTCGGATTGAATCATTATCCAATTGCCCAAGTGGGTCAGCAAACGTCGGCAAGCCAGAGATTGCCGCAATTGCACCATCGCCTGGATCAAATAATTGTCCTGCATCACCAAAGAACGCGCCTCTAAGACCAAGTGATCTTGAAATAAACGGTAGCGGGAACTGAACTTCAGCGGTTGCGTTCCAATATGTACGCCCACCTAAAGCGTCACCAGTTAATGGATCACGTGGTCCGTATCCAAAAGCTTCAAACCCACGGATTGTATTGCCACGCGCTTTGAAGTTATCAGACGTTCTTAGCGTATCTGTAATTGAGTTTGTGTTATCGCCACCAAACTGGAGGATATGTCCACCACGAACACGACCAAATAGAACTACGTCTTCTTCTTCTGATAGGAGATGATATCCAACAAAAGCAGCTTCTGTTCTAAGGTAGTTTGCATCCCCACCCACACCATAGAATGTCTGTGTTAGTGATGCTCTAACACCTTCACGTGGCGTGTTATTATTGTCTAGCGTGTTGTAAACGAGATTATAGCCAATACCTGATGAAAAATAACTACCTAGATCATTAAACAGGGCTTGTGAAAGCTCGCCGCTATTATCGCCCTGAATACCGTTCGCAAGATTGTCATTGATACCATCATTGTTGGTGTCAGCATTACCGTCATCAGCAGCATCAGTTAGCGTACCGTTTGCCCGAATATCAGATGAGTTAAACGCGTAGAAAACACCCAATCCAACATCTTCGGTAATTGGGAAACCAAATGTCAAACGCCCGTTCAAAGAGTCTACGGCATACTGACGACGGCTTGTCTCTTCAGATGATGTTGAATTCAAACTAATACCCGCAGAGATACGCTGCCCCAAGAAATATGGCTCAGTAAATTGGAACCCGTAAGATTGCTCATCTTCACCAGACTGAAAGCTGACACGCATAAACTGACCACGGCCAAGGAAGTTACGCTCAGTAAGAGACACCTCACCAGTAGCGCCGCCATTAGTAGAATAGCCTCCAGACAATGAAATATCGCCTGTCGACTTTTCAATAACGTTTACGATTACACGAACCCGATCAGGGCTGGAACCAGGCCTTGTTGAGACATCAACATTCTCAAAGAAACCAAGACCTTGAATACGGTCACGTGTCTTTTGAATGAGAACCTTGTTGTAGGCATCACCTTCAGAGATTTCGAACTCGCGACGAATAACATACCCACGTGTACGGTCGTTACCTACGATAGAGATATCTTCAATAAATACACGTGCACCCTCGTCAACCAAGTACACAACATCGATTGTATTATTATCAAAATCGCGGTTACCGCGAGGAACCACCTCAACAAACGGGAAACCGTCTTCTGAGACTTTACGTGTGATGTTTACAACTGTGTCTTCAACGTCTTTAGCGCTGTAATGTTCACCTGGGATGGTTTCGAACATGCGGCGAAGTTGTTCAGAGTCGAGATTTGGAATAGTACTATCGATATCAATGTTACCGAATGTGTAGCGCTGCCCCTCATCAAACGTAAATGTAATGACATATTCATTATCAACATCGTTCAAATCAGCTGTCGTAGACAAAATTTGAAAATCAGCAAATCCACGGTTGAAATAGAAGCTACGCAATGCCTCCTCATCCGCATTTAGACGATTTGGGTCGTAGACATCATTGGTTTGCAGGAAACTAAGAATAGTTGATTGTTTTGTAGAAATCACATCACGCAAGTGACGCTCGGAGAAAGTATCGTTACCAATGAAAACAATTGACGCAACTTTTGTTTTGTCGCCTTCAACGACACGGTAGATAACGTTTACACGATTATTTTCTAGTGGAAGCACCTCGTATGAGACTGTAGCTCCTCTACGTCCAACACGACCATAAGCTTCATCGATACGCTCAACATCAAGAGCTGCCTGCTCGTCGCTGTAAATCCCCTGCTCTCTTAAGCCAACTAGAGATGTCAGAGCATCGTCTTTAAGACGATTGTTGCCTTCAAAGAAGATTTTATTGACAGTTGCATTTTCATCTACTTCCACAACCAGCACGGAGCCTTGCTGGTAAATGCTCACATCGCTGAACAAACCAGTCGCAAATAATGCCTTGGTTGAGTCGTCGATATCAAATGAGGAAAACCGCTGCCCAGGCTTTATCGTAAGATATGAGCCGACTGTAATGTCATCAACACGCTGATTTCCGCGAACATCAATGGAACCAACAACGGCCGCCTGCGCAACGCTTGCATGGTTCAAACTCGAAATCGTATGCGCAACACCCGCAACTGCCATAATAGCAATTACAAGGAATAGCCTTTTGATCAAATTTTTCAATGACATAGAATTACTTACTTCACCCGTTTTGCGATTTGTTCAATAATACCCCGTTGAACAAACGCGAGAATCTAAATCGTTAAGAATTGTTTTACAGAGTTTTGCCCACCGCGCAAGCACCTCAACACTATTTGACACTAGCATTTTTAAGAATATGTCAAAGTGTTGCATTTTGGTCCAACCCATTCTTTTTATTGGTTAATGCTCTGTGAACACGATCACAGTCAAATGACATTTAATTACAAACCTTACAGCCTGTAAAACAGTGCATATTTCTCACATTAAAGGTGATTTTGGGGCAAAATCAGCCAAAAAGGCCAAGTCTGTTAACAATGTCATTATGCGTAGCAAACAACATTAAGCCGATGAGTAGGATAAAACCGAATCTATATGCCATTTCCTGCACTTTTTCGTTCACTGGTTTACCCACAAGCGCCTCATAAGCGTAGAAAACCAAATGTCCACCATCCAGCATTGGGACCGGAAATAGGTTCAAAAGCCCAATACTGACGGAAAGAATGGCTGCAAGACTAATTAAAGCAGCTGGGCCCAGCGTAGCGATCTCGCCGGAAATCTTTGCAATTCCGATAGGTCCGCTTAATTGCTCAGCAGATTCCCTGCCCGTAATCAGCCCACCAACATATTGGAACGTCCGTTTGATAATATATCCAGTTTCACCAACGCCCGCCCAAACAGCCTCAACCATACCATATTCTTGCTTACGAAGGTTGGCTTCTGTGGTGCTACTGATAATACCAACCACGCCGTTTTGGTTTACGTTACCAAACTGATCGGTCTGCTCAGTCAGTTTAGGCGTTACCATGATCTGTTTTTCTACGCCTTCGCGTTCAACAACAAACTCAAGCGCAAATCCATGTTTAGGGCCAACAATGCGCGGAATTTGAGAAAAGTTGCGAATTTCCGTGCCATCAATCTTTAACACAACATCACCTGCCAGAAGCCCTGCCTCTTGGGCGGCACTGTCTTCCATAATTTCAGTGATAACAGGATCGCTTACATATCGACCCACAAAATAAAACGATCCCGCAAAGATAATGATCGCAAGAATGAAGTTTGCGACCGGTCCTGCCAGCACAACTGCGGCACGCTGAGCCACGGATTTATGCTCAAAGCTTCCCGCTTTCTCCTGTTCGGACATGGATTGAAGACGCTCATGATCTGGAACGGATGCAGCATTAGCGTCACCTGCAAACTTTACATACCCACCCAAAGGAATTGCACATAATTTCCAACGCGTGTTTGCGCGATCGTTAAAGCCAATCAGCTCCGGCCCAAATCCAATAGCAAACGCGTCAATGTCAACGCCGTTCCATTTGGCAACGAGATAGTGACCCAATTCATGAAAGAATACGACAATGGTGAGGATAATCAAAAATGGAATAATATACCCAAAGAGTGAGAAACCACCCGCACTTAGATTTGTCAGAAAATCGAACAAGGATTATCCCCTATAGAACAGCGTAAAAGTTTAAGTATTAGCTCAAGAGCCGATCATCAAGGCTACAAAAAGGCACGTGCAAAAACATCTGCTAATGTTTCCTGCTCGCTTAGTCGAACATGATAAAAGATAAGTGCTAACCAAAGACCAACAGCCACAACAATTAAGCCGTCGGCGCGATCCAAAATTCCACCATGTCCAGGAATAAGATTACTGGAATCTTTGACATCAAATTTTCTCTTTAAAACTGATTCAAGCAAATCACCCAATTGAGAGAGAACTGCAAGCCCGGCCATTAGTAATAAAAACACTGCATTTGGCGGTTCTTTGAATATCGATACTACCAAAACCGATAAACCAATACCGCCGACAACCGCGCCTATAAAACCTGCCCATGTTTTCTTGGGAGAAATTCGCGGCGCTAGCTTTGGACCGCCAATGGCTTTGCCAGAAAAATAAGCCAGAACGTCAGCGCCCCATACGCAGGCAAATACAATGAGAACCAAAACCATTCCGGCAAAGGTATCATCACGCATTTCTGACATGGCAAAGAACGGAAGTGCGGCATATATCAAGCCAACTCCTGTCCAAATAGACCGGTTTAATATCCACTCCCATATGACGACCAACAACGTTCCGCCGAGTAGCAGATAGAGTGACGTAGTCCGCTCTTCAATAAAAGCAGCGATGAGTACAAGGATAAGAAATCCGAATCCGACTGCCCTAACCCGCATTGATGATGAGGCTTTTGTAATCGACGTAAATTCTTTGAAAATCAAAACTGCAACCAATGCCCAAAGCAGTGCAAACGTTTTTCCACCAATCCATGTAATGAGCAATACGACAACAGCAAGTACGACTGCAGAAATGATGCGCAGTTTTAATTCAGCGCTGATCAGAGACTTGCCAGTCTTTTCAGTCACGAGCCGGTTTCCATGACGACGCCACCAAAACGGCGATCACGATCGCAATAAATATTGATCGCTTCAGCCAGATGGTCACCAGAAAAGTCCGGCCATAAACAGTCCATGAACACGAACTCACTGTAAGCAACTTGCCATAACAGAAAATTTGAAAGTCGCATTTCGCCACTGGTTCGAATAAGCAATTCAGGATCGGGGATATCAGCGGTCGACAAGAAACTGCCGAAGCTATTTTCATCAATATCTTCTGGCTGAAGCTTTCCCTGCTGCACTTGTTCAGAAATCATTCTTGCCGCCTGAACGATTTCATTACGTGAGCCATAATTGAAAGCCACGACCAGTGTTTGACCGGTATTGTCTTTTGTGAGCGTTCTCGCCTCATCAAGTAATGCAATTAAATCCTTTGGGATTCTCGCGGCATCACCGATAATTTTAACCCTAACATTATTGCGATGCAGATCCGCAAGGTCACGGCGTATAAACATTCTCAAAAGTGAGAAAAGCTCTGATACTTCCGCCTCAGGACGGCTCCAGTTTTCAGTGGAGAAAGAATAGAGCGTCACATATTCAACGCCCATTTCTCCTGCAGCACGAATAGTTCTACGTACCGCTTCAACACCCTGTTGGTGACCAGCCGTTCTTGGCAGGCCACGTTTCTCCGCCCAACGTCCATTCCCATCCATGATAATCGCAATGTGCTTAGGCACACCGCGTTGCATCTTATCTTCAGGTTGAGTTGGCTTGGACGTCATCCGAAATCTAGACCTGCATAATTTCTGCTTCTTTCGCAGCAACAAGCTTGTCTACATCTGCGATGCGATCATCCGTTGATTTTTGTACCTTGTCAGACAATGCGCGTGCATCGTCTTGACCAATATCGCCATCTTTTTCGCCTTTCTTCAAAGCGTCCATTCCATCGCGGCGCACATGGCGAATAGCAACCCGTGCCTGTTCAGCATATTGATGTGCAACTTTAGCAATTTCTTTGCGGCGCTCTTCGTTTAGCTCCGGCATAGGAATGCGCAGATTGGTGCCATCCGTTACTGGATTAAGACCAAGATCAGATTCGCGAATAGCTTTCTCAACCGCACCCACCATTGATTTATCCCAGATTTGAACTGAGATCATTCTAGGCTCCGGAGCAGACACTGTACCAACCTGATTGATCGGCATTTGTTGGCCGTAAGCATCAATCATAATGGGATCAAGAATCCCAGCTGATGCTCGCCCTGTTCTTAGACCAGCAAGATCGCTCTTGAGCGAATTCAATGCTCCATCCATTCTTCGGTTAATGTCGTTCATATCCAGAATATCGTCTGACATGATTTCTCTTTCTATTCGTTCAGATTAGTTATTGGTTACCGTAGTGGAACGGCCCTCGCCTTTCAATATTTTCGCAAAGCCTCCTGGCTCATCTAGTGAAAATACAACGATTGGTAAATTTGCACCTTGAGTAAGGCCTACCGCAGCAACATCCATCACCGCAAGACCTCGTTCCAAAACTTCGGCATGGGATATCACATCAAACCGTGTTGCGTTCAGGTCTTTCTTAGGATCAGCAGAATAAATACCATCCACTTGTGTTGCTTTCAGCAAGGCATCGCATTGCATTTCACATGCGCGCAATGCGGCGGCTGTATCTGTTGTAAAGTAAGGATTGCCAGTACCACCAGCAAAAATAACGACCTTACCCTCATACCAGTAATCTTCTGCAGCGCGCTGAGAAAAGGGTTCACAAATCTCACTCATTTCGATTGCGGACAATACGACCGCGTCAAAGCCCAAGCTTTGT
Source organism: uncultured Rhizobiaceae bacterium (assembly GCA_964514045.1). Taxonomy (GTDB): domain Bacteria; phylum Pseudomonadota; class Alphaproteobacteria; order Rhizobiales; family Rhizobiaceae; genus JAALLB01. The sequence continues at coordinate 25,939 of CAZEPF010000008.1, forward strand.
AATTCCATACGCATTGCAATCGCATTCATGACAGTTGCGAGCATCCCCATATGATCACCGGAAACGCGGTCAGCCCCTTTGGCAGCAAGCGCAACACCGCGAAAGATATTACCGCCCCCGACAACAATGCCCACTTGCGCACCAAGAGAAATACCTTCGCCAATGTCAGCTGCAATACGCGAAATGGTTGGTTTATCGATACCAAAGGACGTGTCCCCCATCAGTGCCTCACCAGACACCTTCAGCAACACCTTTGAGTATTTGAGCTTATTTCCCATGAATCGCCTTCAAAATTTGTACCTTTGGATACACGAAGGGCGTCTCGTTGTCACGAAACGCCCGTGTTAAAAACTAGGAAATTACATCCAGATAAAAGACCTTAGCTACCCTTAACGGCAGCAGCCACTTCCGCAGCAAAATCTTCTTCTTCTTTCTCAACACCTTCACCCAGTGCAAGACGGACAAAACCCTTAAGCTTAATAGGCGCGCCAACATCACCCTCAGCTTCTTTCAAAGCTTTTTCGACAGTAAGGTCTGGGTTGATCACGAATGCCTGTGATAGCAGTACACTTTCTTGGAAAAATTTGCGCATCTTGCCATCAACCATTTTCACAGCGATTTCTTCTGGCTTGCCAGATTCTTTTGCTTCTTCCAGATAAACCGCACGTTCACGCTCGGCAACTTCTGCTGGAACTTCATCCTGAGTAGCTGCAAGCGGGTTAGTGGCTGCAACATGCATCGCAACCTGACGGCCAATGCCAGACAGCGCTTCTGCGTTACCAGATGATTCCAAAGCAACAAGCACACCAATTTTGCCGATACCGTCGCCTGCTGAATTGTGCATATAAGTTGCAACAACGCCCTCATTGACTTCCATTTTGGAAGCACGACGAAGGTTCATGTTTTCACCAATTGTTGCAATTGCATCCGTCAGTGAATCAACGACTGTTTTGTCGCCACCAGAAATATTTGCCGCACCAACAGCCTCAACTGAACCATCGGTTCCCAAAGCAGTTGTAGCAACGCTACGCACTAGGTCTTGAAACTGTTCATTACGAGCAACAAAATCAGTTTCTGAGTTTACTTCAACAACAGCAGCTGATGTACCCTCACCCGCAATGCCGATCAAACCCTCTGCAGCGACACGGCCCGATTTTTTTTCAGCTTTCGCAATGCCTTTTGAACGAAGCCAGTCCATCGCTGCTTCAACATCACCATCTGTTTCATTCAGGGCGTTTTTACAATCCATCATGCCTGCGCCAGACTTTTCACGCAGTTCTTTCACAAGAGCAGCTGTAATAGCCATTTTATCCTCTTTCTGGCGTCCATCACGCCAATTTGCCTCGAGAGACAAGCCGTCTCTGAGGTTCATGTCAGTTTGAAGAAAACGAAAGGCCCCAAAACTGGGGCCGTTCGATTACGCTTTTGCTAGTTCAGCAGCCTGTTCCAGCCAGTTATCGCGCTCGATACGTCCCTTGAAGTTAAGTACGTCATCAACTTTTACAATATCCTCAGCCGTGAACGCTGCGATTTGCGCAAACTTTGTAATGCCAAGCTCGTTCAACTTGCCTTCTAGCACTGGACCAACACCTGAAATCTTTTTCAGATCATCCGCTTCGCCCTCCGGTGCTGCAAACATCGCTGCCGCAGGAGTTTCAGCTTGAGCTTCTTCGGCTGGTGCTGACACTGCAACGGGTGCAGGAGCAGGTTCGGGTGTTGGATCTGCAACAGGGGCTGCTGCCAATACTTCTTCTACAGGTGCTTCTGCAGATGCACCAATATCAATACCAGCAGAACCTTGTTGACGTGCAATGCCGTCTAGCGCTGCTTTAGCAATAAGATCGCAATAAAGCGAAATCGCACGAGACGCATCGTCATTGCCAGGAACCGGATAATCAACGTGATCAGGATCACTGTTTGAATCAAGAATAGCAACAACTGGGATACCGAGCTTCTTAGCTTCTTGCAGTGCGATTGATTCTTTGTTCGTATCGACGATGAAAAGAATGTCAGGCGTACCGCCCATGTCCTTAATACCACCAAGTGCACGCTCAAGCTTGTCGCTCTCACGAGTACGCATCAGGCGCTCTTTCTTGGTCAGGGAATCCGCAGCAGAACTTCCAAGCAATTCTTCCAGTTCACGAAGACGCTTGATAGAATTAGAAATTGTCTGCCAGTTTGTCAGCATGCCGCCAAGCCATCGGGCATTTACGTAATATTGTGCAGAACGTTTTGCAGCATCAGAAATGATTTCAGACGCTTGGCGTTTTGTACCTACAAACAATACACGGCCACCACCGGCGACGGTATCAGATACAACTTTAAGAGCCTGATCCAGTAGTGGAACAGTCTGTGAAAGATCGATGATATGAATATTATTACGTGAACCGTAGATGTAACGGTCCATTTTTGGATTCCAGCGATGTGTCTGGTGTCCGAAATGCGCGCCAGCTTCCAAGAGCTGTCGCATGCTGTAATCAGGCAGCGCCATTGGTACTTCTCCTTTACCGGTTTAACCTCCGCAAACCAAGAAAAGGCATTTGCCTTCACCGGAACGCATAATATGATCAGTGCCAAACAGAGGCTGTGGACCAAAAGCGCAAGTTTGCGTGTGGAATATCGCGGCTTATACAGGATTTTGAGCCTGTGTAAAGAGCAAGTAAAAGCGATGCAAAATCTTAAGCCAATTGAACGTCAACAACGCCTTCAATCGACTTAATAGCACTTTGAATTTTGGACGAAACTGAATAGCGGTCAGGAAGCTGCATCTCGATTTCACGCTCACCGTTGTTCTGAATTACTACAAACGAGATGCGACCATTTCCGCGCTTCTCCAGAACCTGCGGAATATGCTTCAGCGCATCACTCTCCCGTAAAAAAATAGTCATATCACGCTCTTCACGTGAAGCAGCTTTCTCAAGCGGTTCAACACTATTGATCCGAAGACTGACACCATCATCGCGCATGTCCGCACCTACTTGCAGCATAACTGATTGCCCCGGCACCAGTTGATCGCGAAACCGCATAAGCCCCTCTTCGAAGATCACCGCTTCATACTGTCCTGATGGATCAGAAACTAGAATAATACCCATGGCCTTACCCTGACGGGTTTTACGCTCTTGTTTTGATGTGATTGTTCCCGCAAGCTTTCCAGCAGATGCTCCTTGCTTCACCGCATTTTGAAATTCAGCAAAAGGTTGAATGCGCAACTTTGCGAGCATGTCTTGGTATTCATCCAAAGGATGGGCGCTTAAGTAAAAGCCAACCGATTGAAATTCTCGATTTAGGGTTTCTCCTGCACTCCACGCTTCGCAGAGTGGCAAATCAATTTTTTCCTGTTGGCCCTCGCTGGCTCCAAACATATCATTTTGACCACTTTCACGATCATGTGCAGTACGTGTTGCATGGGCGACTAACCGATCAAGACCCGCCAACATGCGCTCGCGTGGGTAGGCAAAACAATCAAATGCACCCGCACATATCAGGTTTTCTAAAGTTCGTTTATTGACCTGCTTAATATCAATGCGGGAAAAGAAGTCTTCGATAGATTGGTATTCACCATTGTCTTTACGTTCGCGAACAATCTGCTGAACAGCACCTTCCCCCACGCCTTTAATAGCAGCTAAGGCATAATGGATATTGCCATCCTTAACGCTGAACCCGACATCGGATCGCTGAACCGAGGGAGCAATAACGGTTATGTCCTGACTTTTAGCTTCTTGGCAGAAAATCCCAAGCTTATCGGTATTGCCTAAATCCAACTGCATGGAACCCGCTAAAAATTCAGTCGGATAATTCGCTTTCAGATATGCGGTTTGATAGGAAACAAGCGCATAGGCAGCAGCGTGTGATTTATTGAAGCCATAGTTTGCAAACTTCGCCAGAAGGTCGAAGATCATGTTGGCCTCGCCTTTAGCTAGGCCACGTTCAACTGCACCATCTACAAAGCGAACACGCTGTGCTTCCATCTCAGAGGCAATCTTCTTACCCATCGCACGACGCAGAAGGTCAGCCTCACCAAGCGAATAACCAGATAGGATTTGCGCGATTTGCATCACCTGCTCCTGATAGATGATCACCCCGTAGGTTTCCTTCAGAACAGCTTCAATTTTCTCGTGATAATAATCAGGCTGTTCTTCACCGTGTTTTCTGGCGTTATAGGTCGGAATATTATCCATCGGACCTGGCCGATACAGCGCCACAAGCGCAATAATATCGGTGAACTGATCGGGTTTCATGCCAACAAGCGCTTTTCGCATTCCTTGACTTTCCAGCTGAAACACACCAACCGTTTCGCCACGCGTGAGCATGTCAAAGGTCTTTGTGTCATCAATAGGGATATGCGCCAGATCAACCTGCGTGCCATCTTGGGCGATAAATTCAACAGCCTTTTCAAGCACGGTCAAAGTTTTCAAACCAAGAAAGTCAAACTTGACGAGACCCGCCTGTTCCACCCATTTCATATTATATTGGGTCACAGGCATTTCAGAACGCGGGTCGCGATAAAGAGGTACTAGTTTGTTGAGTTCGCGGTCGCCAATCACAATCCCAGCTGCGTGAGTGGATGCGTGTCGATATAAGCCCTCTAGTTTTCGAGAAATATCAAAAAGCTGGGCAACGATTGCTTCTTCTTTTGCAGCCTCTTGCAAACGCTCCTCACCTTCGATTGCCTCACCAAGCGTTGTCGGATTAGCTGGATTATTTGGCACCATCTTACAAAGACGATCCACTTGCCCATATGGCATTTGCAAGACACGCCCCACATCGCGCAGAACAGCGCGCGCTTGTAAGGTTCCAAACGTAATGATCTGTGCAACCTGATCAGACCCGTATTTGCGCTGAACATAGCGGATAACTTCTTCGCGTCTTTCCTGACAAAAATCGATATCAAAGTCTGGCATGGAAACACGATCAGGATTTAGAAATCTCTCAAACAGTAAAGAGAATTGCATCGGATCAATATCAGTGATGGTGAGCGCCCACGCTACCAATGAGCCAGCACCAGAGCCCCGTCCCGGTCCCACGGGAATGCCCTGTTCTTTTGACCATTTGATAAAGTCTGCAACGATAAGGAAATATCCAGGATATTTCATCTGCTCAATAACGTTCAGTTCAAATTCTAGCCGGTCATCATAGTCTTTTTGTGTGTACCCATCAGCAAGGTCATGCACTTCAAGTCGCGTTGCAAGACCTAACCGTGCTTGGCGTTTCAGCTCGTCAGATTCGGCCTGTACAGCATCCTCCGCACTAGCGCCCTCAGCACCTTCGGTGAACCGTGGAAGGATTGGAGCACGCGTTACTTCACGAAAGGTACAACGTTTTGCAATTTCAATTGTATTTTCGATGGCCTCTGGAAGATCACTGAATAATTCGGCCATTTCCTTTGCCGACTTAAAATAATGCTCCTCGCTTAACCGCTTACGCTCTTCAACAGCAATTACAGTACCTTGTTCGATGCACATCAACGCGTCATGCGCTTCAAAGTCTTCGCGCTTGGCAAAATAGGGTTGATTAGTTGCAACGATTGGCAGGTTTTGACCATAGGCAAAATTTAGAAGATGCTCTTCAATGTCACGATCCGCAGGAACATGCCGTTGTAGTTCGATATATAGTCGATCATCAAACAATCCTGACAACCGTTTGAGGCGGGCTTCTGCCTCCGTACGCTTACTTTGATTGACCAGCCGATTGATCGGTCCATCGCTTCCTCCAGTTAGGCAAATCAAGCCAGCACAATGTCCCGCAAAACTGGTGAGATCGACATGGGGTAGATCTTTCGCATCATTATCTAAATGCGCAGAACTCACCAGAACACGCAGATTGGCATACCCCTCCTCTGTTGAGGCAAGTAATGTGAGCGTTGGGTATTCAAATATAGAAGTCTTGGAAGTTTGCTCTGCATCATCAGCAAAATTAACAGCAAGCTTACAGCCCATAATAGGCTGCAATCCCTTTTTGATGGCTTTTTCTGAAAACTCTAATGCGCCAAACAGGTTGTTACGATCGGTAACGGCCAAAGCGGGCTGATTATCAGCTACTGCCAGATCAAGTAATGACTGAACCTGCATGGCACCTTCAAGCAGCGAAAATGCCGAATGAACATTCAGATGTACAAATGGAATATGTTTGGATGAAGAATTTTCAGACGTACTATTAGACGCCAACGCCTGATGCAGGTTCTGAGAATTTCGTGAGGACGCCATCTAAACCACCATAGAGGCGCCAGTGCCTCATCTTAGACAGTATCATCAAAAATCTAGTGCATAGCTTCAAGAATTATCTCGAAGTATGCACCGGATAAATCACGCAGTGACAGAGAAAATTTGACCCCAAGTAAATAGTGTTGTCAGCAAAAGCCCGATTGTTGCCAAGGATGCAATGTCTTTAATTGAAACCAACATAATAATTCCCGCCGTACTCTACGTAGTTAATATTCGTGTTATTAACCTGTTATGTTCCATTTTTGTTCCATCTTGTCAAGTAAAAAGAGAACAAAAAAGGAACCTAGGCAGAAATTACCTGTCCGTTTTGTAATGTCACTGTTCTATCCATTTTAGAAGCCAGCTCATGATTGTGCGTGGCAATCAATGCAGCAAGGCCAGTGTTCTTGACCAAACTGTAAAGCGTATTGAAAACATGCGCTGAGGTTTCAGGATCAAGATTACCCGTAGGTTCATCTGCCAATAGCAATGCTGGCCGATTGGCAACTGCTCTGGCAATGGCAACACGCTGTTGTTCTCCACCTGATAATTCGGAAGGCCTATGGTCTGCACGATGATCAATCTTCATGTAGGACAGAAGTTCATCCGCTCGCAGTTTTGCATCAAATCTGTTCATACCCGCCACCATTTGCGGGATCATAAGGTTTTCAGATGCTGAAAACTCAGGCAATAAATGATGGAATTGATAGACAAATCCAATCTCTGTACGGCGCAGCTTGGTTCGCGCGCGATCACTTAATTCGCGTGTCGCAATGCCTGATATATGAACTTCGCCACCATCAGGCCGCTCCAGCAATCCAGCAGAATGTAAAAGCGTGGACTTACCAGTTCCAGATGGCGCAACAAGCGCCACCATTTCCCCTGCCCTTATGTGCAGATTAGTCCCCTTCAATACGGTGAGTGAATGTTCGCCTTTACCGTATGTGCGCTCAAGCGCATCAATTCCAAGTACAGCCAAATCACTCATAACGAAGCGCCTCTACCGGATCGAGGCTTGCAGCTCTAAATGCCGGAAACAAGGTGGCCAGAAACGAAATCACCAGAGCCATTGCAACAATAGCGCCCGTTTCACCCACATCCATTTGGGCTGGAATATCACTAAGAAAACGAACAGTTGGATCCCAAGGATTACTGCCCGTCAGCCACGTTACAAAATCCTGAATTGGCTTGATATTAAGCGACACGACAACACCAAGAATAAATCCAACAAGCGTTCCCACAATTCCAATTGCAGATCCCGTAATCATAAAGACACGCATAATGGAATTTCGGGTGGTTCCCATCGTTCTGAGAATGGCAATATCGTGAGATTTGTCTTTCACGAGCATAATCAAGCCTGAGATAATATTCAAAGCAGCAACCAACACGATCAATGTCAGGATCATAAACATGACGTTACGTTCTACATCCAAAGCTGAAGTAAGTTGAGAGTTTCTGGTTCGCCAGTCGGATAGATAAAGCAGTCGTCCGGCTGCTTCTTCAACAGGTTTGCGAAACTCATCGACCGCGTCCGCATCTTTAATATAGATGTCAATTACATCGACCCGGCCTTCTTTATTGAAATACAGCTGGGATTCTTCCAGCGGCATAAAGATGAAAGAAGAATCGTATTCTGACATTCCAATATTAAAAATTGCATTCACTGGATAGGTCTTCACGCGCGGTGTTGTTCCAAACGCGGTTACATCACCCTCAGGATAAATCAGCGTAATGCCATCTCCGATGTTAAGGCCAAGATTATTAGCAAGCCGGAAGCCAATCGCAACGCCCTCGCCGCTATCAAAACCATCCAGCGAACCCAGATCAATTCCATCGGCAATAGTAGGAATGTTTTTGATGTCTGCTTCGCGAATACCACGCACCAGTGC
>CAZEPF010000009.1:0-33597 GCA_964514045.1 uncultured Rhizobiaceae bacterium
GAAATCAAAAATCCAACCCATCAAATCGATGCAATCCAAGACAGACACGCTCTAACGGATTACTCAGCCAAGCTGGGTATCTGGTTTGCATTCAAGATATCTGACTTATCAAACAACTTACCTGTAATCGCGTATTCACTGATGAAGTTACTTGCGGCTTGCGGTCCTGCAGGTGAGCCAGGTTTGAAGCTTGGTACCTTGTCGATGCCTGATGCAAAATCACTGGCTGGCAACATGTGGCGATAAATGAGCAGCATTTGCTTGCCAACATTCCACTTCATGAAATTTGCGCCCATCTGTTTGGCTTTTTCTTCTAGCCCAATGTTTGCATCACCAATGATGTAATAGATATTTCCATCCTCATTAATTGTCATGTCTTGATCAAAGTCCGAACCTTTATTGTAAGAATGTTCATCGCCTTGACCGATGGAGAAATACCGCACTTGCGTATCTGAAAAACTCTTACGCGATTTAGGATAATTGGGTGCTTTGAATTTTGTCACCAAGACTTCATCACTCGTGCGGATGATCGGTAAACCTAAATAATGATTGTCTTTGTTAGGGTAGGTGCCTTCGGTTTGAAATCTAAAAGACTGGGTGAGTTTTCCCGGCTGGAAAAATTTGAATGCATTGGAGATAACCTGCGTTGCAACCAGTTCTTTGATGTCTAGCGTTTTATTTGAGTCGCGCTTGTGCAACTTGTCGATAACCGCTTGAGGGTTGCTTTCAAATTGCTTCACCAGTTTGCCGAGCACGGGCATCAGGTATTTCTTAGCTTCCGCTTTTGAAAGCTTTGGAATTTTTGTACTTACCGCAGCGGTTGAGGCTTCATTTGTGCTTGGGTTGAAGTTTTGAATTGTTGGTAGCGGCACGCCACCTTCTGGACCTCCGGCGGGTACATAATGCCTGAGAAACACAGATACTTTTGTGATGTTATCTGGGAAGTATAAAACGTTTTTGGCGTCTGTTTTAGTGCCTTCGGGAAGTACGTGAATGGTGTAGTCGGGATTGCCGGTCTGGTCGGTGCCGGAATAAGGATTTACCGCGCCGTTCTCTGGGGCAATTTCATAGTCTGTAACACTGCCTAAAGACGATTTAATCTCGTCATTATAAACGTTGTAGCTGAAGTAACGGGCATTTGGCATTTTGCCCGTAATAATCAATCCTGTCTTGTCGCCTGAATTTCTTTCCCAGCCATAACGCCAATATACAGCGTTTGCGTCTGGTAAATACAGGAGGCTTGGGTCTGCTCCATCATAGGCGGGTTCCCATGTTTCAGACGCTGCGTGAGCTACGGTGCAAAAGAGCGCCACAAGCATGGTCAGCCAGATAGATGTCAGAAACTTCCAGACTATTCTCCCTTAGAATATAAATTCATATGACCCGATCTATGCGAAAATGCAGGTCAATTGTCTATGGGCTAATGCACTGACAGATCCATTTTTTCCGACTGAATTGTGTGAAGTATTACTGCGGTTGGACATGCTAAAAATTTTAGGGCAAAACCTAACTTGATGGTGGCTATTTTGGTTTATCAAAATTGCTATCAAATTACCGAACATCGGCTCAAGGACATCATCATAATGCGTATCGATAATCTGCAATATGCCAATTGGTCAGAGAAAATTTTCCGGCAAATGCGAGAAGGTAATGTGGATGCGGTGCATGTGACGATAGCCTACCATGAGAACTTTCGCGAAACCGTCTTGAATTTTGAACAATGGAACCGTTGGTTCGAGCAGTATCCTGATCTGATCATGAAGGGGCAATGGGCTAGTGATGTGGACCTTGCCAAACAGACCAATCGAACAGCGATCTTCTTTGGCTTTCAAAACCCAAGTCCAATCGAAGATGATATAGGCTTGGTTGAGATTGTTCACACGTTGGGCGCGCGCTTTATGCAGTTGACCTACAACAACCAATCGTTGCTGGCGACAGGATGTTATGAGGCAGAAGATACAGGTATTACGCGCATGGGCAAACAGGTAATCAAGGAGATGAACCGCGTGGGTCTTGTTGTCGATATGAGCCATTCTGCGGATCGTTCTACGATTGAAGCTGCTGACATTTCTGAACGTCCCATCGCAATTACACACGCTAATCCCTATGAGTGGTCTCCCGCACTGCGCAACAAGAAAGACGATGTTATTCGGGCGGTAACTGAGAATGGAGGCATGTTGGGCTTTTCGGTTTATCCCCATCATCTCAAAGACAAAACAGACTGCACACTGCAAAGCTTTTGTGAAATGATTGCGCGCACAGCAGAAAAGTTTGGCGCACATAACCTTGGTATCGGTACTGACCTCTGCCAAGACCAATCCGATAGCATTGTAGAATGGATGCGCGTTGGGCGATGGAGCAAGGAAATCGATTACGGGGAGGGCTCTGCAGCGGCACCTGGATTTCCACCAATGCCCACATGGTTTGGTGATAATCGGGATTTTGATAACATCGAAAATGGCTTGCGTGCTACCGGCTTAAATGACGGTGAAGTGGCAGGCATCATGGGCGATAACTGGCATCGTTTTTACGCGGAAAATTTCACCCCCACGGTTGTCACGTAATAATCTGGCTACAGTTGTTTGTTGGGGAGTTTTATCCGGCTGATTGAATGCCTGTTAGCCTTGGATATTATCCGTGGGTTTGGCGAGGTGGTGCTTTCATTTGATGTGGAGGCCTGATGTTCTGTCGATTAGGCTTCAAAATGAAAATTAACATGATCGCCAATAACATCCCGTAGGTGAGCAGAACGGGCGGAATGTCTGACGATGTGCCAAAGGGAAAAAGAAACAAATAAGACAAACCACCAAAGGCAATTTTGGGTTCAACCCTTTTTGAGAGCGCGTTTGGAATTCGATATAATAATCCTGCAACGATTGCGTAAATGCTGAGGCCAACGAAACCAGCATGTCCGTAACCAATACCGAGCCAACCGGTATTAGAGTTACCAAAATCTATATCTTGTCCAACCGAATCCGTTTGGAAAATATAGTCATATATTACCCGAGCGGTTGATTGGGGGTATACGGCTTCCACCAAGCCTAGAGAAACTTTGGAGTCGCTCCAGTACACGAAAGGATTGAACTGGAAGAAATCATAGTAATAGAAATTCGCGATTGCTGGCACAAAAAAGATACGGCGCACCGTGTAGGTGCCCAGGTAATGCAAGTCCGGATTGATAATGTATGCGGCTACACTTGCCAAACATATCAATGATGCGCCAAGCAAAAGCACGGCCGTGGGATCGCGGAAACGATACGTATAATAAAATGCGATTGCCAAAAAAACGATGAAGAAGTGGGACTTCTGAGAGGTAAACCCCATGATCATTATAGACGCGATGAGTAGTAGAATAAGCGCTAACCATTTGCGATAGAAAATTGCGGTGGTTGTGGCGATGCCAAGCAATAGGGATGTGAGGTTAGAGATCAAATATGTTTGTAGGGTGCCACGGCTAAATTGAGCATCACGCCGGAATTCATATACGCGAAGAAAATCCAGATTGAAGGTCCCCAAACGTCCTTCCAGTATTTCTACAATGAAGATCAACCCGCACAGAGATAGTATTAAGTAGGGTATATACCGCTGCGATATAAACCCCTTGTGAGGAGCAATTGTTCGTGCAGAACCTGAACTCCCCAAACGTGAGATGAAAAATACAACACAATAAGCAACCGCAGTGACGAGCATGTATCCGGTGAATGTTTGCTTGTAGAAATAGAAAGCCAGCATTGGCATCACAGGAGTGATCAAGAGTACTGCTAAGAATGTGTCTGTGGGTGTTTTTCGCAGTCGACTGGCAAGGAGTGCGAAAACAATAAGCATCACGAATGTTATAAGACCTGAAACGCCAGCATCTGTCGGTGCTGCATTCCAGTTTACCTCAACCGCATCGTTCTTCCATTTCTCCAGCATGAAATACTGGTAAGAAAAAACCAGAGAGCCGAAATATAATATCGTTAAAAATGCTCGTAACACTTATGTTCTGCACCGGTTTTGATAATGATTGAAGGTATGGTTGCCCAGCCATTCTTAGTCAAGATGATAGGGCTTGAGGCTGGAAACTATTCTGCTTGCCTTGTTAAAAAAATCTTTGTTTGTTAACAACCACTGTTAAAGCTCATTCAGCATAACATGCGTGCGATATCAGGAAAATATTATGTTCACAGTAGCCTCTCTTGATCAGAAATTTTATCCTGACTACGTGGATTCTTGGGATAACTGGGAGTTTCGAGAATACGTTTTAGAGCATGTTGAGCCAGATATGCGTCTGCTTGATATTGGCGCTGGCGCTGGATCATTGCCTCAATTCAATTTCAAAGACAAAGCAAAGTTTGTTGCGGGTATTGATCCTAGTCCGATGGTAAACACCAATCCTTATTTACACGAAGCCGTAGAAGGTATGGCTGAAAACTTGCCTTGGGGTGACAATGAATTTGATGTTGTGATTTCAGGAAATGTGTTGGAGCATCTGGTCGAGCCTGAAGCTGTATTCAAGGAGATCGCACGGGTCCTAAAACCCGGTGGTGTTTTCTTGTTTAAAACGCCTAATAGATTTCATTACATGCCTTTGATTGCCCAATTAACGCCAACATCCTTCCACGAGTATTATAACAAGCTTCGAGGTAGGCCTGTTGAGGATACGTTTCCAACAATGTATAGAGCCAATTCAAAGCGTGCTGTATCCGCACTTGCATCCACAAGTGGTCTGGAAATTGAGGAATGTAACCTCGTAGAAGGTCGTCCGGAATATCTTCGCTTACATCCAATTATGTATGTGTTTGGGATCGCATATGAGCGTTTGGTAAATGGTTTTGATATGTTGGCAAACTTCCGTATTTTGCTCGTGGGAAAAATAAAAAAGCCAACCTAAGACATCCGGAATTAGTACTAACACTCTGTTGCGTTAATTGATATCAAAGTTAGCTGCTGATTGATCAGAAACTCTTTGGTTTGGACGGTATGCGTTTCGCATATGTGGGTATTTCACGTAGTTTTAAGGTGACAACGGCCTAGAATGATGCAACTTGGCTGTAAATGACGTATCGTCACTTATCTTTTGTCTTACTGCCATGTTAGGCAGGAAAAAGACTAAACTTGAAATTGGTGCCATTGAATGAGTACAGAAGTTAAAGTTGCCGTGATCGGGTGTGGTCACTGGGGCAAGAATTTAATTCGGAAATTTTCTGGATTAGGCGTATTGGCCTGCGTGAATGACGTAAACGCGGATGCAGCAAACGCCGTAGCTTCAGAGTTCGATACCGAGGTTTGGGATTTAGACCAGATCATGCGGTCGCCTGAAATTAGTGCTGTTATCGTTGCCTCGCTTGCTCAATCACATACTGAATTGTGTTTGGCTGCATTGAAAGCTGGAAAACATGTTTTTGTAGAAAAGCCAATTGCCTTAACTAGAGAAGACGCAATTGCCATTAAAGATGAGGCGGTAAAGCAAGGGCTGACTTTGATGGTTGGCCATTTGCTCCAATATCATCCTGTATTCCTTGAAATGAAGCGTGTCGTTGAAGCGGGTGACTTGGGTAATCTGCGACACATTTATTCTCGCCGATTGAACTTGGGAAAACTTCGCACGCATGAAAACGTGTTATGGAGTTTTGCTCCCCATGACATATCCATGATCCTTGGCCTGACAGGCAAGGCGCCTCAGACGGTTTCCAGCTTTAGCAGTTGTTATCTGCAAGATAACATTAGTGATGTTCACTCACTTGATATGGCGTTTGATGACAATCTTACCGCACAAGTTACGGTCTCTTGGATTAACCCGATTAAAGAGCAGCGTCTTGTTGTAATCGGCGATAAAGCGATGGCTGTATTTGATGACCTTCAGCCTTGGGAAAATAAGCTGATGGTCTATGATCATGTCGCGGAAATACGCGATGGTATGCCCGTTGTAGAACGTGCGGATGGTCGCGCAATTGTTGTGCCGGAAGAGGAGCCATTGCTCAACGAGTGCCGCCATTTCTTAGAATATATTTGTACAGGCGAACGGCCAATCACGGATGCTGATGAGGCCATTCGCGTGTTGGATATCCTGTTAAAGGGGAAATGACATGTCCCAGTTTGTTCATGAGAGTGCATATGTGGATGATGGAGCTACAATCGGGCAGAACACGAAGATTTGGCATTTTTGTCATATCCTGAAAGACACCCATATCGGCGCTGATTGTAGCTTAGGCCAGAACGTGATGGCAGGGCCGGGTGTTAATATTGGCGATGGTTGTAAAATTCAAAACAATGTTAGCCTCTATAAAGGGGTAAATCTTGAGGACCGCGTTTTTTGTGGTCCGTCCTGCGTATTTACCAATGTGCTTACACCCAGAGCAGGTGTTGAACGCAAGGATGAGTTTTCATCCACGCTTGTGCGTGAAGGGGCAAGCATTGGTGCAAATGCAACAATCGTATGTGGTATTACATTGGGCAAATACTGCACCATCGGAGCAGGTGCAGTTGTGACGGGTGATGTCAAAGACTATGCGCTTATGGTTGGTGTTCCGGCCAGACAAATCGGTTGGGTAAGCAAGGCTGGCGACAGGTTGGGGGTGGATTTAAAGTGTCCACGCACCGGCGAACAATACATTGAAGTAAACGGCGTTTTAACAAGCGCAAACGGGGCTTAAAAATGAAACCAATTGCCTTTATCGACCTTGCCGCACAGCAGGCATATCTTGATGATAAAATTAAACACGCGATGGGGCGTGTACTTGACCATGGCAAATATATCATGGGGCCTGAAATTGGAGAGTTTGAACGCGCTATGTGCGAGTTCTCCGGTGCTTCCAATACGATCTCCTGCTCATCGGGCACAGATGCTATTTTGATGCCGTTGATGGCTTGGGGTATTGGAGCAGGTGATGCGGTTATTGTTCCAAGTTTTACGTTTGCTTCAACAGCGGAAGCCGTTGCATTTTTGGGCGCAACGCCTGTGTTTGTTGATTGTCAGGCTGATACATTCAATCTTGATCCAACCAGTGTTGCAATTGCGATAGAAGAAACCAACAAGAACAAAGCCCTGACGCTTAAGGCAATTATTGCTGTCGATCTTTTTGGACAGATTGCTGATTATCCTGCCATTTCAAAACTGGCAAAAGAGCATAATCTTAAAGTGATTTCAGATGCGGCCCAAGGCTTTGGCGCGACACTTGATGGTGTTCAGTCCATCCAATGGTGTGATGCGGTTACTACTTCGTTTTTTCCTGCAAAGCCGCTTGGGTGCTATGGGGACGGTGGTGCTGTTTTAACCAATGATGACGATTTGGCCGACTTAATGAAATCTATTCGTGTTCACGGTAAAGGCAGCGATAAATACGATAATGTTCGTATTGGTATGAATGCCCGATTGGATACATTACAAGCTGCTATCTTGCTTGAGAAAATTGCGATTTTTGGGGAAGAGATCGAGAAGCGAAACCAAATTGCTCAGCGCTTCGAAGATGCTCTGGGCGCAACAATGAAAACGCCATTTGTAATTAAGAATGGTATTTCCACATGGGCGCAATATACGCTTCAGTTAGATAATCGTGATGAGGTTGCAGCAAAACTAAAAGAAGAGGGCGTTCCAACCGCTATCTATTACGGCAAACCCTTGCACCTGCAGACTGCCTATAAGCATTTCCCAAGTGCTGGAAATGGCCTCACCAATACTGAGAGGCTTGCCGATCAAGTCCTGAGCTTGCCGATGCATCCATATTTAGAGACCGACCAGCAAAACCATATTTGCGAGAGTCTGCTTAAAATTGCTGATAAGTCCTAGAGCAGGGTGTGTTGATCAAATGACTTATTCAGACACTATCATTGAACGTATTCAAAGCCGCGATGCTGTTATTGGTATCGTTGGTTTGGGCTATGTTGGCATTCCACTGGCAATGCGGTTTTCAGAAGTCGGCTTTAGGGTGCTTGGCTTCGACATTGATGCGAAACGCGTGGCGGCTCTTAATTCAGGCGAAAGCCCGATTGCCCATTTGAGTAATCAAAGACTTGGAACGATTATTGAACAGGGTTTTGAGGCGAGTGATGATTTTTCTCGTATTCCCGAAGCTGATACGATCATCATTTGTGTGCCAACACCGCTTGATAAATACCGCGAGCCTGACATGTCTTTCATCGAAGGCACTATGGATGCGGTAACGCCGTACTTGCGAAGCGGTCAAATGCTGGCGCTGGAAAGTACGACCTATCCCGGCACTACGCGCGAACTGATTATTCCTCATATTACTTCAAGAGGGCTTGTTCCGGGTGAAGACATCTTTGTGGTGTATTCTCCTGAACGCGAAGACCCGGGCAATCCGAATTTTGATACTCAAACCATTCCAAAAGTAGTGGGCGGATATACGCAAAATTGTACTCAGGTTGGAGAGGCTGTTTACTCGACTGCGGTTGATAAGGTTGTTTTGGTATCCTCAGTTGAAGTCGCCGAGATGACCAAGCTATTGGAAAACATTCATCGTGCGGTCAACATCGGCTTAGTCAACGAGATGAAAATTATTGCCGATAAGATGGGTATCGATATCTTTGAAGTTATTGATGCGGCGGCGACCAAACCCTTTGGCTTTACACCCTATTATCCGGGACCTGGCTTAGGCGGGCATTGTATTCCAATTGATCCGTTTTACCTGACTTGGAAAGCGCGCGAATATGGCGTGAACACACGCTTCATTGAGTTGGCGGGTGATATCAATCGCCGGATGCCAGAATGGGTAGTTAGCAAGATTGGTTATGCGTTAAACGAGACGAAAAAGGCCATTGGTGGCAGCCGTATTCTAGCGCTCGGTATTGCTTATAAACGCGACGTTGATGATATGCGAGAATCCCCGTCCGTGATGGTTATGGAAATGCTACGCGAACTTGGTGCAGATGTGAGCTATCATGATCCATGGGTGCCAGAATTTCCGAAAATGCGGAACCATGATTTTGACCTTAAGTCACAATTGCTGACACCAGAAATGCTGGCTGAACAGGATTGCATCGTGGTATTAACAGATCATAGTGATGTGAACTATGAGCTTGTTCAGAAGCATGGTGAACTTATTGTAGACACTAGAAATGTGTTTAAGCAGACAATGGATAATATAATAAAAGCCTAGTGTGATGATGGGGGTCATTAAAGGTTTTTCTAACTGCATTAAACGGCGTGGGCAACGAAAGTGCAAACAGAAGACGCATTGGTAAAACAAATTCGAACTGCTCTTCTGAGGGTGGATTCAAGCAATTCTCGTGATCGCTTGACGATATATCAATTTGCTATTCGAGCTTTGGATAATGTCTTGGCAAACTCTGCCTCTAGTGAAGCTCAAAAGCTGAGTGTCAAAAATAAAATGGCACTTGCGATTCAACAGATTGAAAATGAATATACAGCTGCACGACATGTCGAAACCGACCTTGTATCTAACGCTGATATACGTCCAGCTCAGATATCTCCAGAACCGGTCTTAGATGCTGTTGTACAGCAGGTTCAAAACGTAGAGTTTGATGTCGATGAAAAAGGGTTTATTGGAAAACTCATGGAAGATTTCAAAAGAAATGTGTCGTTTAAGTCTGCCCGCTATGGAGTAGTAGTGGTCATTTTATTGGCTGGTCTAGTTTTGGTGGGTAACTATTTCTGGAGTGTCTATGCTGGTTTGTATGGGGGAAAATATGATCAGGTAACGCAGGACATAGTAACTCCTGTGACACCTTCAAATGAGGGGCAATCTGGCTCAAACGAAAGTGATCGTATTTATTTCCTTGATTTCACCAAATCAGAAGATGCCATAGAGTTGGTTCGCGCAACGCACAAAGATCGTATCTCCATTGATGATCAGTCAAAAATTATGACCGCAAAAGGTGAAGTTGAGATATATGGAAAATCATATTTTGCGGTAAATCCCAGTCAAATACACTTGATGAGGTTTGAACTAAGACTGCCTAAAGGAGCATCGCGACTAGGACAAAAATTATTAGCTGGTTTTGCAACTTACGATAAGGACAAAAAGCTCCAAACCAGTCGTCCAGGAACTCATCGATATTTTGTTTCGAGTGGAGCTATCAGACCTGATCTGGTTGCCGATACGGATGGGTGGATTAGCCTGTCTGGTTTGATTACAGATACGGGTGATCGGGTTGATGCTTTCAGAGAGGGAAGCGAATTTGCACGCGTGTTTTTTATATTGAATCAAGGGGCTGATGAAAACCAGATCGAAATCAGAAATGTCGAAGTCTATGCGTTTGACTAAATAAGACCAGATTTATGGACTGCTCTATTCCAATTCATACATTTTTCCATCTTTGGCTGATCTTACGGCAAGTAGAGTTGCGCGGGTGACATTGTCTACAGAATCATAAGAAATAGGTGCATCACCTCCATTCTTGATGGCTTTCACAAATTGCTTACATTGCTCTAAGTGACCTTTGTCTTGAGACAGTGCTCTTTTGCTTGCACTTACACCGTAGCCTTTCAAGCGCAGGAAATTGGTAAGAGTGATGGATTTACCCTCCCAATTAGCCGTAAACTCTTCTTTTGGAAATGATTTTGATCCTACTGCGAAATAGTTGACTTGCGCTACAGAGCCGTCGACCATTTGAAGGGAAATAGAATAATTATCATCACTTCCCGCATCTGAAGTTGGAATTGATAGAGCACTTACGCTATGAATTTTTTCGTCACATAGGTGAGATGCCAAATCAATAAAGTGACATGCTTCTCCAATTATGCGTCCGCCACCTACGTCCGGGTCTTGTGTCCAATGGTCTGATGGGATGTGGCCTGCGTTACAATTTAAGACGAGGAAGGCTGGCGAATTGCGTTTGTCCAGATGGCGTTTCATCTCTTGTACCATGGGTGAGAATCTACGATTGAAACCTACCATCACAATCTGACCTGCATGATCCGGTGAGCGCTTTAACGCGCTAATTTCATCCAATTCTTCTTCTGTCAGACAGAGTGGCTTCTCAACAAAAATATGCTTTCCAGCTTTTAATCCAGCCTTTACTAGACCTGTGTGCGAATTATGCCGCGTTGTGATCATGACTGCGTCAATGTTGGGATTGGAAAGTATTGCGTCAGTGTCTGTAGTAACATTCTCGATGTTGAATTGCTTTGCTGCGATTGCTGCGCTGGTTCCGGTTGAACTTACGATGGCGGATAATGTGGCATCCGATTTTATCAGAGCTGGCAAAAGTGTGATTTGAGCAAAGTTTCCAGCACCAATCATTCCAATTCTACCCGATGAAGGGGAGGCTGGTTGTTCTGGCAATGGTGTTGAAATTGACCGCTTTGTTTTCTCCGCATTCTTATCTGTGGAATATTTCATGATAATGCCGATTTGGTCTGACGCAGAGAGTGCATCATACGCCTTGGCAGCTTTTTCAAATTCAAAACTGCCAGTCACCAATGAAGATGTTTTTATTGAACCAGACCGCATCAATTCCAAGGCTGCCAGAAAGTTTCTGTTTTCTGTCCAGCGGACATACCCTAAAGGATAATCCAATCCTTGTTCTTCATAAGCAGGTTGATATCGGCCAGGGCCATAAGAGCAGGAAACCTGAAATGAGATTTCTTTGTCGTAAAAATCAGCGCGATTAAGATTGAGACCAACCACGCCAGTTAAAACTATTCGACCGCGTTGTCGGGTCATTTTTGCGCATTGGCTGATTAGCTCATTATTGGTTGTGGAGGCAGTGATGAGTACAGCGTCCACTCCCTGCCCACCGGAGAACTTGATCGCGGATGAAACAAGATCGACACCATCACCGATTTGAAGCGCTTCTGCACCAAACTCTTTTGCCATTGCAACGCGTTCTGCATTGGTGTCGAAGCCAAATACACGACACCCATTAGCGACCAGCATTTGTACTGCAAGTAGGCCGATCAATCCCAAGCCCGCAACGCAGACGGTTTCGCCAAGTTCTGGTTTGATTAAACGAATGCCTTGTAATCCAATTGCGCTGACTACGGTGAACGTGGCCTCTTCATCGCTGAGTTCATCGGGAACTTTTGCAACAAGGTTTTCTGGTATATGCACCACTTCACTGTGTGGTCCGTTTGATACTACCCGATCACCGACTTCAAATCCTTTTACGTCTGCACCCACTGCTAACACTCGCCCCACATTTGAGTATCCAAGCGGGATTGGCTGTTCCAAGCGTTTTGATACGGCTTGATATGTGCTTAAAATGCCATCAGACAGTGCTTTCTCAAGTACTTGTTTTACTTTTTCGGGTTGCTGTCTTGCTTTGGTAATATAGCCGCCTCTTGCGAAACTGTTTAGCATCCGCTCTGTGCCAGCAGAAATTAGAGTTGCACTGGTTTCAATTAAAAGACTGCCTGATGATACGCTGGCTGAGGGGACATCAATTAATTCTATTTTTCCGCTTTTAAGGTGTTGGATAAGTTGTTTCATGAGTGCTTTCACTAAGCTTTTGATGAAGAAATTCGGGGGTGATAGGCTGCTGCACCTACATGACAAATAGCCAACCAAAACACAAATGCAGCGATTGATATATCATGATAAAACCCGATGTTTGTAAGTGCATTTAGAATGACGAACAATGAGATGGAAAACCCAAACACTTTGTACGCTGCTATGCTTTTACGGGTCACAAATACAGGTAACAATAAAATGGCTGTATAGAAGACTAAACCCAAAATCCCTGAGGCTACTGCTTCAGTTAAAAAGCCATTATGTAAATGTGTGAAACCTACATTGTCTTGTAATCCTGGCGGCAGAGCAGACATTGCCGCATTGACCGTGTTTTGAAAGCCGTACCCTGTTAATGGTTCCTGCAAGAACGCGGCAAGACCGCCTGCAAATAGTAAGTCCCGATAGGTGAGACTAGCTGTTTTTGACTCAGTGATAAGTGCAGTTAAGTTTGTGGGCATCTCTGAGAGGCGGTTAAAAACCGTGCCTGAAACGGCAGTTCCTTCAATGTAATTTTTGATGAGAACTATACTAACTGCACTAACAACCAAAATACCTATTAGTAGCAAAGTGCCTTTTATCCTTGCGCGAAGAATAACCATAACGAATCCGCAGATTGTGATCGCAATCAAGCTGCTTCTGCCGCCTGCTAACACCATTGCAATAAAGCCTGCACACAAGCCAAGTGCTGAAATTGTGCGCAATGTTGATTTTTGTTCCAGCATGAAAAAAAGCGCTGCCAGTGTTGCAAATCCCAAACTGTAAGACAGCATCAATGAGTTACCCGCTAGACCTTGTGGCCTAGAAGGGTTGAGTGTGATGATCTCAATACAAATCGTGATGAGGGCAACGCATAATCCTGTAGATACAGCGATTGTGAGGGCCTTTGGCCAATTATGTTTATGCCAATATTTTTCGGCGTGAGCGCGCAGCAATGGCAATAAAGGAAAAATTGAAAGAAAAGAAAGGTTGCTGCTTACCTCTCTTAATCCTGCTTGCGGGTTAGGGCGCAGCAGTGCTGACGTATATGCAATTACGAGATAGGCTAGTACGATTCCACCTGCTAACCATTCCATCTTATTGGCTTTTATTAAGCCACCGTGGAACACATGATTGGCAAGAGCAAACAGTGCCATAATGCCTATGGTTAGGCTAAATACCGAGCCGCCGAACGGTGCTAAAAACATGCATAATATTAGCGCCGAAAACCAACGGTTAGCTGCACTCATTTCATTTCGAAAAATATGCTCTCTGTACCAGTCTCTAGGCGATTGCATTCAGGTCTCCTTGGATTGCACTCCAACAGAATGAATGCGGATCTATACCCCTGCAATCCAGCCATGACAGGTTTTGCGGAACAAGTATTATACTAGTTTCGCTTTTGCAAGTTTATGAAGCACTGCTTGAATTATCGCCAAGTTCGTAAACTTGGTACTGTGGAGAAAATAGTATCTGTCGAAATCTCTAAATGACCGGGATATAAAAATGGCAATGCAATAAGAATTGTACTTCCGGGCGCCAGATAAATGGGTGCAAGTGGTGTTACGTATCCAAGATAGGTATCAATTGGTTGGGTCAGTCTTCTGGTGAATTGCTGCCATAGATTGCTAGCTGCAAATGCCTGCTGCGGTTGATGTTGGACCCCGTTTATAAAATACTCATCCCCACCTAAATCACGGATAGCTGCACTTCCGTTTTGGACCAAGAACCACATATTTAACACGGATTTTTGCGGCAATATATTTGCTGAATTTCCAAGGGCCAGATAGTGGGTCGTTCCACCTGAAACGAATGATGCGCCTGTGCCAGCCTGAAGTTGCATAGAGAAGTATTCAGGCCCGTATCGTAATGTAGCAGGTTGCGCACCTGGTCGCGTTGTTTGGGTCAGTGCTTCAATGTCGGCAGTCATGGTGCCAGCAGTGCCGCCAAAGTTATTATTATTATGGATGAATTTTGGACCTGCAGTTAGCGTAGCCCCGTTATAGGGCGAAAAGTATCCGGGTTGAACAAAGCTTGGTGCTGAAACTCCATTGGGTTCTGGTGAACCTGCAAACCGTCCTGCATCTTCAAACAGATTGAATATTGGAATTCCGTTAAGTGCTGGTGTTGCAGGGAACTGAACTGAACCAGATGAGCCATCAATTACTAGAGCCTCACTCCACTGCGTACCATCACCACTGGTTTTAATGTGTAGCGCGTCATCTCCGGTTGTTCCAATTTCCGCACGGCCGGAAAATCCGGTTTGAAATAGTAGCGATGCAGTATCTGTCTGACTGCTTTTATTTATCTTCAGTCGATGGTCTGAGCTTGCGTGTGTGAACAGTATAGCGTCCGACGAAACTGCTAGTCGGTTGGATGCATCCGCTGATGTGTTGATGCCCAATGTTTCCAGTTCTGACATGCTGATTGTTTGCCAGTTATTCTCATGACGAACGAGCAATGTCTCTTCATCACTGACCCAGACAAGATGCCCGTTTTGTGGTGCGAAAAACATCCAAACATCATCTTGAAATGCGGCTAGTTGATCGTCCATGCCACTCCATTCACCACTGGCAGGTGAGGCGATCACATAGAGATCTCCATCTTCTGGGTTGGCGGGCGGTGAGGTAAGATCACGGTCAAGTACACTGGTTTGAATTAGGCCGTCTATCATTCTTACGGCCTCGTTATGTGTCACGTGTTTTTGCGCCTGTGATGGCATGATGTAGGGAAGGTTATGTCTTGGTGAGGTTTCCACTGGTTGCTCCTTGGTCGAATGGTTCAAGGAGTCTAGGCAACGTTGTGTCTACGGGGATAAATGTAGTTCGAACGTATGCGTGTTTATAAGTTCTTTGAGCTTTCAAATCTGAGCCTGATTTGGTTTAAAAACGAAGTTTACGGTCTGCTGATCAGTTGAGCTATTTTTTGATTTCTATCAGCCGTCGATTGGCAATCAAATGTAGCTGCAACCTTACTAGGTATCCAAGCAACATCACTGTGCTGGATGCCATGATGGCCTGCCAAGCTTCAAAGCCCTTTGATGCCATTTGCCAGAAGATTAAACCACTTAAAATGAGCACTGATAGATCAACCACTAGCTGCCAGTGTTGTTTGCCATAGACAATCAAATGCGTGGTTGGGTTGAATATAATCATACCAATCAGGAAAGGCGTAACGGCAAGGAGTAACATGCCTGTGCCTGCCCATTTTTCTGCGCCAAATATGACATCCACATAATAGGGAGCGAGTAGTGTGAAAGGCAATATTGCAAGCGCAATAACACTCAGCCGGCGCATTGTCTGAATGTAAAAAGAGCGAAGGCCTGAGGGATTACTTTGTGCCATTTCTGCCGCGTCCGCCCAAAAACTGTGAACAAGTGCTGCAGTGAGTAGTCCGATTGGCGCGGTAGCAACCCGAAACACCAAAGAATACGAACCAACGGTTCTTGCGTCATAAAACGTGGATATCAACAGTGTTAAACTCATGAGCATTGCGACGTTCACCATGCCAAGCATTGCAGAGAATAGGATTTCTCTTTTGTTTTCAGTGTAGGCGCGTTTCAGCCTTCTCCACCCTGTCGACGTGATGTGTTTGATGAGTCGCAATTGTCCGCGCACTAACATTCCAACGGCAACCCAAAAGCCGACCAGATAAGATAGGATCAACCCTAATGCTCCTGCGCTGGAAAGTCCGGCTCCAACGCTTAATACTAATGTGCTGACAGATTGTGCGAGTTTGGAAAGCCCTACGGTTTTTAGTTCGCCGCCATGTACATGCCAAGCTTGAAACAGCAATTGTAGTCCACCGGCCATCACACCAATTGGTAAAAGCATCAGGAACCGCTTGCCATCCTCCATTCCAATCCAGTTTGCAATCTGGGAGCCAAACAAGAACATCACAACACTGATGAGCGCGATAGAAAGTAATAGAATACATATGCCCAAGGCAATGAGTGCTGCTGCACTACGGGATTTGTTTTCGTTTGGCACCAGCCACTCTGTGCGTCCTGTTGCAACTGCCAAGATCACGCTCTGGCAGGCGGTGTAAATTGCGAGGAGACCAAAGTCAGCAGGTGTGAATAAACGCGTAAGCAGGGGGAGGGCAAGAATACCTATGATCTGCGCTAACGCATTTGCTGATGCCAGCGAGACGAAATTACGCTGGAAGCGTTCTGACCCACCGATTAGCTTATCCAGAGTAAAGATTTTACTATGCCAACTCATGGCCTGTCTCTACCTTAAACTTGAGTGCCATACTAGTCTGCTGCGTTAGTTGACTTTTGGTAAGATTCCTCCTAGGCGAAGCATATAAATCCATTACAGTTTTCGATTTTCCATGACGTTCTTCCAGAAATGTTGGAGCGATTGGGCGGGCTAAGCATGAAAATATTGACGGTTATCGGTACGCGCCCTGAGGCGATAAAAATGGCTCCGGTCATTTTAGCGCTTCAAGACGACGAGCGTTTTGATGCTAAGGTTTGCGTGACCGGTCAGCATCGTGAAATGCTAGATACAATATTGGATTTATTTTTGATCAAGCCTGATCATGATCTGAATATCATTCGTAAAAACCAAACCCTGTTCGATGTCATGACGGGTATTTTGTCAGGTATGGCAAAGGTTCTTGAAATAGAGAAACCAGATATGATTTTGGTGCATGGAGATACGCTCACTACATTTGCAGCATCGCAAGCAGCATTCTTCAAACGGATCCCCGTTGGTCATGTGGAAGCGGGGCTTCGTACCGGAAATCTGGAACATCCATGGCCGGAAGAAGCCAACCGGAAACTAACCGCCGTTTTGACTAAATTACACTTTGCTCCGACACAAGGTGCAGAGCAAAATCTGCTGGATGAGGGTGTTGGCTCTCAATCGATTACAGTGACTGGTAACACGGTTATTGATGCGTTGATGATTGCTAAGGAAAAAGTTGCGTCGCAAGGTATTTCGAGTGGGTTTAATTCCAAGAAGTGCACAATTTTAGTGACGGGACATCGCCGCGAAAACTTTGGTTCCGGGTTTGAAGAAATCTGCGTTGCGCTGCGTGATATGGCGAATGCAAATCCTGGTTGCGATATTGTCTATCCGGTGCATCTTAATCCAAACGTTCGCGAGCCTGTTTTCCGACTGCTTGGCGACCAAGACAATATCCGACTTGTTGAGCCAGCCGGATATCTTGAATTTATTGCGATGATGTCAGACGCCTATTTAATTCTGACAGATTCTGGTGGCATACAAGAAGAAGCACCATCACTTGGAAAGCCTGTGCTTGTTATGCGGCAGGTAACAGAACGACCCGAAGCTGTTACCGCAGGGACTGTGCGTCTTGTAGGGACCGATGCTGATACCATAAAGGCAGAAGTTCAAAGATTGCTTGATGATGAAGATCATTATCAAACTATGGCATCCGCTCACAACCCGTATGGCGATGGCAAAGCAACCGGCCGAATATTGGATAGGCTGGCTGTTGATAAAGGAATTCTACAATGACCAAGCAAAGCGTTTGCATGATTGGACTTGGCTATATTGGCTTGCCTACAGCTGCGATCATTGCATCACGTGGCCTTAAAGTAACCGGTGTTGATATCGACAAGAATGTAGTTGAAACCATCAATTCAGGGGCGATACATATCTATGAACCTGATCTTGATGTATTGGTCCGCTCGGTTGTTGAAGCAGATATGTTGCGTTGCCAGACCGAGCCAGCTTCTGCTGATGTGTATATGATTGCGGTGCCGACACCGTTTAAGAATGATAAAGAGCCTGAACTAAAATATGTGGAAGCGGCTGCGCGCTCTATCGCGCCTAAATTACAACAGGGCAATCTTGTAATCCTTGAATCAACATCGCCCGTTGGCACAACTGAAAAGGTTGCGCAGTGGCTTGCCAGTGAACGTCCTGATCTTAGCTTTCCTCAGTCTCCAGACGATGAAGCAGATATTGCTCTAGCGTATTGTCCAGAACGTGTTTTGCCAGGGAAAATTCTCTCTGAGCTTGTGAATAATGATCGTTTGATCGGCGGCATATCAAAGCGCTGTACAGCGATGGCAACAAGCCTGTATGCCAACTTTGTTGAGGGTGGGTGCGTTGCAACGAATGCCCGTACGGCTGAACTGGCAAAATTATCTGAAAACGCGTTCAGGGATGTAAATATTGCATTTGCCAATGAGCTTTCTCTCATTTGTGGTGATCTGGATGTGAATGTTTGGGAACTTATTCGACTGGCTAACCGCCATCCGCGTGTGAATATTCTTAACCCTGGTCCTGGTGTGGGGGGGCATTGTATTGCGGTTGATCCTTGGTTCATTGTTTCGCAGTCGCCAGACTCGTCCGATCTCATTCGCACTGCGCGGCAGGTGAACGATGGAAAGCCAGAATGGGTATTGGAGAAGATTGCTGACGCTGCAAAACTCTTTGAGGAAAGCGAAGGTCGGGCTGCAAAGATTGCATGCTACGGTATTACGTTTAAGCCGGATATTGATGATCTACGGGAAAGTCCGTCCTTGGATATTGCGGCTCGTCTGACTGGCACACATGCTGCGGATGTGATTATTTGCGAGCCAAACATTTCCGAATTACCATCCAGCCTTAGTAAGGCAAAAAAAATGAATGCAGATGAAGTGGCCAAGAATGCTGATCTCCACGTTATTCTTGTAGGACATAAGTCATTCCGCGCGATTGATTTTAATCAATTCCCATCAGAGTTTGTCCTTGATTTCTGCGGTTTCAATGCATGATGGTTATGTATTCAACATAAGAATGTGAACATAAAAAACTCTTGAAAATGTAGAATTCACCTATTGGTTGGATGACATAATCCTGATATTTCCTATACGTAAGGTACAGACCCTAGCCAGATTAGAAAGAGGCGAGACGATGTTAGCACAAGTTAAAATGCTACCTGAAACAACTGCGGAACAAGTTGCACATTCCATTAAAGAGGAATGGAAGAATAATAAGGTTGTCCATGTTGTTGGAGCTAAGTCGAGCGATGCAGATCAATTGCGCTCATTCTACGATGAGGTGCTCGAGACTTTAGGAACGCCGGTAAATATTGGTGAGGATGCAACGCAAGGCAGCCGTGATGCTCAACGTACAGGTCAGCGTTGGATGGAAATCCGCTATGATCCTGAGATTCCAGACGCATATCGTCACTCGGCCAATCCACAGCCTTTGCATACAGATGGTTCATACATTCCGTCTTTTCCAGATGCAGCTATTATCTATTGTCAAAGCAGTGCTTCCAATGGTGGCGAAACTGTCTTTATTGACGCTAAACATTTGCTCAATGCCCTGGAAAATGAAGCTCCTGAATTGCTATCCAAATTGCGCTCTACAAATGTCACGCATACGCGGTCTGGCGATACTAGACAGTCACCTATTCTTACGGAAGAAAACGGCTCCATACTTTTACATTGGAACTATTACTGCGTCGATAATGATGCACCTGATCCGGTAAAAGAACTGCGTGAGGAATTTCATAATTTCCTACTGAACAGTGCTTCGATAAAAGACAATCTGGAAGCCGTGGCACTGAGACCTGGCGATTGTGTGATCTGGAAAGATTACGAAACGCTACACGGGCGAAACGGGTTTGACCCGAAGGTTAAGTCCGAGCGGTTTTTATGGAAGTCTGCTGTACATATTGAAGCAGAATAGTTGCAATGACGGTTTCTGGTCTTTCCAGTGAGCAAAAATTTATTTTTGGCACGATGCGATTGCATGAACTGGAAACCGATCAAGCACAAAATTTGCTTGTTCATGCATTAGAGCAGGGCGTGCGAAGATTTCACGTTTCAGTTGAATATGATAGTTTTGAGTTTTTTTGTGAGCAAATTCGCATTGCCTGTCAGCGTGTTCAAGTTGCCCTTAACGATCTGAATTTTGCTGCAAAACTTGCGTCTCCACATTTTGGTGAAGAGAGTATTTCCAAGCAAGACATTATCGCAAAGATTGATCATCTGAGAAGAGGTCTTGGCTCCGATCAGATTGCTGATATTCAGTGGATGGCACGTATTGATCTTAGTAGGGAAGATGACAGGCTAGAATTAGTGAGAAATTCTGGTTCTGAACTTACGGACATCGCTGCTGAGCTGAAAGACCTGCAACTCATTAAAAGGTTTGGATGTTTTCCTTACACTATTGAGTTTGCAAAACTTGCTGTAAAGGTTGGTGCTTTCGATTTGATGTTTGATTATTTGAACCATGAAGAAAGAAGTCCTGACTTGTATCAATCCGAGATGGTTGAGCAGGATTGTAAGCTCATTGCCATTCGCCCGTTTGGTGCCGGTAAGTCTTTGAAGGCTGGTACATCACCCACCGAAATAATCCAACAAACCCTATCAAGCCAAAGCGTTGAAGCGTTGGTAATTGGTACGCATAATCAAAATCATTTGGATGAAATTCTAACGGCAGCTTACACGCTGTAACAAAAGTTCATGGTAATTGGGCTGACTTCAATCCGGTATTGGCAAAAGCAATTTGCCTAGTGTGGGCTAGGGTTGTAGTTATTTTGATGCATTATCGGTCATTTTTAAGTTTTTAGGATCAAAATGGATAAGCCATACGCTTCTACCTTCAAGCGGATATTTGATCTTGCGTTGACCGTGTTATCATTACCGTTTTGGCTCCCCCTTCTGCTAATTGTTGGGCTTGCGATTCGTATAGTGTTGGGTGGCCCTGTTTTCTTTAAGCAAAAACGTGGCGGATATAAAATGGAGCCATTTTATATTCTTAAATTTCGTTCAATGACGGATGAACGCGATGAAGATGGTGAACTTCTCCCTGACGATCGCAGGCTTGGAAAATTTGGAAAGTTTTTAAGATCAGCGTCACTTGATGAACTTCCGTCACTGCTACAAGTTTTAAGCGGACAAATTAGTCTGGTAGGTCCAAGACCTCACATATATGACTATGTAGAGTTCTACACAGAAAGACAGAAGCGGCGTTTTTTGGTTCGTCCAGGCATTACGGGGTGGGCGCAGGTACGCGGGCGTAACAGTATCTCTTGGGATGAGAGATATGAGTTGGACATTGAATATGTCGAAAACATATCGTTTTTCTTCGACTTAAAAATATTGGTTCTTACGGTGCTGAAGATTTTTTCTACAAGTGATGTAAATTCAAAAGATCATGCAACGATGGAGCGGTTTACGGGTTCTGCAAAACAGAGCAAGCGCTCCGGGAATGATGCGTCTTGATTTCACTCAAGCGGTTATCACTCCTTGCTGGAACGCTTGTGAAACTGGGACTGCCCAATCTAGCCAGGGTTGGCCTGTATCGTTTGAAACTTCGTTCCGGTTTGTTACAAAAGGCAACGCCAAAGGGTGAGACGTATTCGGGGCCGTTTTTTTCCAACAGCGAAGTTTTGGGTAAAGTAGAGCAAATCGATCATGCGGCATTTGGATATTTGCCAATGCAAATTCCACCTGAGCATGGATGGCACTCCAATCTTGTTACGGGAAAGAAGATCAGCAATCCAAACCAGCACTGGTCGCAAATTGTAGACTTTAATCTAGATTTTGGCGATATCAAAACCGCATGGGAAGCTTCGAGATTTGACTGGCTTCCTATCGAATTTCAAAAGCTATCTGAGAGACAAGATCGCGCTCATGCAGTGGCAAGTGCAGAGTTTGCTCTCCAAGATTGGGTTGTGAATAATCCCGCTAACACTGGACCAAACTGGAAGTGTGGTCAGGAAACATCTTTGCGCTTGGTGAACTTTCTTGTCACGCTCTATCTGGCAGGTGATTTGAAACAACCAACACATTCCGCCAAGCAATTTATCCAAGAACATGTGCGGCGGGTTCTGCCCACAACTGCATACGCACTTGGGCAGCAAAATAATCATGCGGTCAGTGAGGGTGTGGCATTATTTCTTGCTGGACGCGTGTTGGAGTTATCCGGTGATCCATCCGGTCAAAAGACATCGCAAACAGGAAAGCGCCTGTTAGAGCAAGTGATTGCCAGTCTCATCATGAAAGACGGTACATTCGCGCAGTATTCTGTTGTGTATCATCGAATGGTTTTATCGCTTCTCACTGTGAGTGAGTTGATGCGTAGAGAGTTATCACTACCGGAATTTTCCAAAGATGCTGTCTCGCGCATTCTAAAAGCGGTAGAATGGCTTGAAGTTTTGGTTGATCCAAAAACAGGCGATGCGCCTAATTTGGGCGCCAATGACGGGACGCATCTATTTAATTTTGATGGTGCTGAGTATCGGGATTTTCGTCCTGTATTGGACGCAGCACTTAGTGTTTTTTCTGGAAGACGTGCGTTTGGTCGCGCAACAATTGCGGACGTTTTTGGTGTTGGAAAATTACCTTTGCATCCGTTGGAGAGCCATGCCCGCAAGTTTGAAGATGGTGGTTTGGCTGTCGTAAAAAAAGGAGATTGGAAGGTTGCTATGCGGGTGCCTCGCTTCCGATTTCGACCAAGCCAAGCAGATGCATTACATCTGGATATCTGGTGTGGTTCGCTAAATCTGGCGCGCGATAATGGCAGTTTTAGTTATGCGAATGTTCAAGCAAATGTCTGGCATCAATCTGCCATGGCGCATAATACAGTGTGTTTTGACGGCCGAGACCACATGCCAAGATTGTCAAGGTTTCTTTATGGAAAATGGCTTTCGGATGGTGAGTTCGAACTTGCTGATCATCAGGATGAATGCGCGATGAGTGCATCCTATTGTGATCAGGCAGGCGCATCTCATCATAGGAAAGTTCAAGTGAGCGAGGATCATATTTCAGTAAGCGATAGGCTTGATGAGTTTGATCAATCTGCTGTTTTGTACTGGCATTTGTGCGAGGCGGATTGGAAATTGAATGATAATCGCCTAACTAGCGATGGTTTTGAGGTTACGATCGAAGCGCCAAAAGGTTCAGTTATTCAATTGGGGAAGTCTGACCGTTCATTATATTATTTGCACAAAGAGGCGCTGCCATGCCTGACTGTTACAATAGCTAAACCTGGCATAATCAACACAGTTATCAGGCAGTCACTCGTATGAGAATTTTATACATCCACCAACTTTTTTCCACGCCTTCTGGTGCTGTTGGAACACGATCTTATGAAATGGCTAGAAGGTTCGTTGCTGCGGGTCATGAAGTCACGATGGTTTGTGGATCCTATGCAAATGCTTCTACTGGACTGACAGGTGACTTTGTAAACGGGTCGCGAAGTGGACTGGTGGATGGGTTTAAGGTGATAGAGTTCGCAATTGATGTTGGCAATCGGCAGAGTTTACCCGTTCGTGCGCTTGCGTTTTTCAAGTTTGTTTCTCGAACACTGCGCCCAGTATTGCGTGAGGAATACGACCTTGTGTTTGCAACTTCTACACCGCTCACGGTTGGCATTAACGGTATTGTTGCGAAGTGGTTTCGCAGGAAGAAGTTTGTGTTTGAGGTGAGGGACCTTTGGCCTGAATTGCCAAAGGCGATGGGCGTTGTAACTAATCCGCTTATTCTGGGGGGCATGTCTTTGCTTGAATGGATGTCCTATCGTGCGTGCGATGCAGCCGTTGGTCTTGCGCCTGGGATTGTTGAGGGTATTCAACGCAAAGCGCCCAACGGGAGGCGCGTTATTCTCGCACCTAATTCTTGCGATTTTGAAATTTTCTCGCCTGACATTGTAAAGCCGATGCTGATACCGAATGTTTCTTCAGATGATATTGTTGGAATTTTTTCTGGCACCCATGGGCCTGCAAATGGTTTACATCACATATTAAATGCCGCTGCAAAACTCAAAGAAATGGATGATCCAATTGCTGCAAAAATCAAATTGGTTTTTGTCGGTGACGGTAAGCAGAAAGATCAATTGGTGAAGCAAGCTCAGCTTGATGAGTTGGATAATTGCATTTTTCTTGATCCGGTTCCAAAGGGGACATTGGCAGGATATCTGCAACGTGCAGATTTTGGAATTATGGCATTGGATAATGTGCCCGCTTTTTATTACGGGACATCGCCAAACAAGTTCTTTGATTATTTAGCTGCTGAACTTCCTGTGGTTTGTAATTATCCAGGTTGGGTTTCAGACATGATAACCGAAAACGAATGTGGTATTTCATGCCAACCGGAAGAGCCAATCATGCTTGCTGATACTATGATCGCGATGGCAAGTGCGGATAGATCATCAATGAAAGTAAACGCAAAGAAACTTGCGCACCGCGACTTTGATCGTGACAAGATTGCTGATCGGCTGATAGGTTTGTTTGAATCTGTATTTCGATCTAATGACAAAAACTGAGTGTTGATGTGTCGTCACAATTAGTAAAAAAACTTGCGGTCTACGGGGCCGGTGGCCACGGGCAGGTTATTGCGGATTCTGCCAAATGCCAGAATTGTTTTGATGAGATTAAACTGTTTGATGAAAAGCTTGGACCTGATGGAAATCTGGAGGCGCTTCTTCAGCTTGACCCGTCACAATGGAATGTTGTGTTAGGTATAGGTGATAATGCTGCCAGGTTAAAACTTGCTCAGTCTATCTCGCGGGCAGGGTTTTCATTTGCTACGATTATTCATCCCTCTAGTGTGATTGCAGAAGATGTAACGTTTGGCGAAGGCACTGTTTTGATGGCGGGTGTGATCATCAATTGCGGTAGCAAAATAGGCCAGCATTGTATTTTGAATACCGGAAGTCAGATTGATCATCATGGCGCTATTGCGGATGGAGTTCATATTGGTCCTGCAACAGCTCTTGCTGGAACCGTAACAGTTGGCAGGCTTTCGTTCTTGGGAACCGGAAGTAATGTTATCCCAAATATTGTTATTGGAAGTGACGTTATGGTGGCGGCAGGTGCAACTGTTGTTTCAAATATTCCAGATGCTTCTACTGTGAAAGGAACACCCGCAAAATGAGTAATGGTCTTGCGATTGATGGTGGAACAAAGATCTACACTTCAACCATGCCTGCATGGCCTTCATACGCCGAGGATGAGATTGCCGCTGTTACCGAAGTTCTTAAATCCGGAAAAGTAAATCAATGGACAGGCAATACTGTCTTTGAGTTTGAAAAAGCGTTTTGTGCTTATACGGGTTCAAAACATGCGATTGCGCTTGCAAATGGATCTTTGGCAATTGAGCTTCTTCTCCGAGTAATGGGAATTGGCGATGGCGATGAAGTGATTGTAACACCGCGTAGTTTTCTTGCATCCGCTTCAAGTGTTGAACTAACGGGCGCAAAGGCTGTGTTTGCAGATATTGATCCGCACTCCCAAAACCTTACTGCGGAGACGATTAAAGAGAAAATTACTACTCGTACGAAAGCAGTTATTCCGGTTCATCTGAATGGATTGCCGTGCGATATGCCCGCTATTATGGAAGTTGCAAAACAGCATGATATCAAAGTGATTGAAGATTGTGCGCAGGCGCATGCTGCCACTATCAATGGCATGCCAGTGGGCTCTTTTGGGGACGCCGCCGCTTATTCTTTTTGTCAGGATAAGATTATTTCCACTGGTGGAGAGGGCGGTATTATCACTCTTGATGATGATAGCATGTGGAATGCTGCGTGGTCTTATAAAGACCATGGCAAATCTCGTGAAGCTGTTTTTGAACGATCACATCCTGCTGGTTATCGCTGGTTGCATGAGAGCATTGGTACGAACTGGCGTATGACAGCGATGCAGGCTGCGATTGGTATTCTGCAATTGCAAAAACTGCCTGAATGGAACCACGCGCGTGCCAAGAATGCAGGAAGAATTATTGCGGGCCTGCAAGAACGTTCATCACTTGAGTTTCAAACAGTTCCTGAAGGAATGCATCACGCTTGGTACCGTCTGCCGCTTACGATTGATCAAGACAAATTAAAAGACGGTTGGGACCGTGACCGAGTTATGTTGGCTGTTAATGCAGAAGGGATTGCCTGCACAGTTGGGTCGTGTCCTGCACTGTATCGTGAGAAAGCATATCTCGGGCCTGATGCTCCAGTGCTATCCCCAAAGTCAGAAAAGTTAGGAAAGGACAGTATGGTGTTGTTGTGCCACCCAACTCTTGACGATGAATATCTCGATGCCACTGTTGCTGCATTCAACAAAGTGCTGGCTATTGCAGAAAAATAACCAGCGGTTGAATTCTGACCCTATACGAAGTCTGTTTCAGACAGGGCATTCGGATCAAGATTTAGAATGCTGACCAAGCTTGTTGTTCCACTATCAATGTACTGGATATCAAGGCCTTGAACTGTGTCGATGATGGTAAGATCACCATAGGTTAGACCTGCGCCTGTGAAATCGAGTAGATCAACGCCATCTGCAAAATCAAGAATTTGATCATTGCCCCAGATGGTTGAATCAAACTCAAAAATATCTGCGCCACTACCGCCTATTAGTTTATCATTCCCTAGGCCGCCATTTAGAGTATCGGCACCATTTAATCCATAAAGAGAATTATTGCCCGCATCGCCGCTAAGAATATCAGTGTGGTTTGTGCCAGACACATTTTCTATGCCAGTCAGCGTGTCGCCTTGCGCGTCGCCGCCAATCTGAGCTGCACGGGTCAGGTCAACATCAATTCCGGCACTGCTGGTCCAGTAGTAAGCAGTGTCGATGCCGTTACCGCCATTCAGACTGTCTGCGTCTGTTCCGCCAACAAATCCGTCATTGCCTTCGCCGCCAAACAGGCTGTCCATGCCGCCATCGCCAAATAAAGCATCATTTCCACCATCACCATAGATGCTGTCATTGCCATTTAACCCATAGAAACGGTCATTACCGTTTAGACCAAATAGTTTGTTTGAGTTGCCATCACCGCGAAGGAAATCGTTGTAATTAGTACCGGAAATATTCTCAATACCAGTTAGCGTATCACCTTGTGCGTCGCCACCTGTTTGAGTTGCTCTAGTCAGGTCAACATTGATAGCGGCTGTGCTGGTCCAGTAGTAAGCAGTGTCAATGCCATTGCCGCCATTCAGATTGTCTGCGTCTGTTCCGCCGACTAATCCGTCATTGCCTTCGCCACCAAACAGGCTGTCCATGCCGCCATCGCCAAATAAAGCATCATTACCTGCGCCACCATGTATGGTATCATTATTATCGCCGCCATAAGCACGGTCATTACCGTCGTATAAGTATATGAGATCATCACCAGCTGAACTGTAGATGATATTGTTTGCGCTGTTTGCATGAATTGTATCGTTGAACTGAGTGCCTATTGCATTTTCAATGATAGTGCCAAATGCAATGCCAATATTGAACGTCATGCCATGTGTTGATGAATAGCCGCCTTCACGCAGATCAATCAGTGTATCAGTGCGCGCACGGGTTCCGTAATTGACAAACTCTCCTGCGCCATTGTAATTGGCATACGCTTCGTTTGCGACTGTATCACCAGAGAGATCAAGCGTGTCAGTGCCGCCCGTATCATAAAGCGTTAAAACGGGTGCTCCATGGGCAGCGAAGTTAAACGCCTGATCAATGCCTGCTGTCGCATTGTAGCCATAGGTTGTATCAGTAGAGCGTGTTGTGGAATTTGCCCCATAGCCGCCAAAGCCACCGTTAAATGCGCCCTGTGTCATAGCAAGTATATCGTAGACCATTGCCGTGCGTGGATATTCAAAGCTGTTTGTTTCCGTATCGTAAAAAATAGCCCCTGAACCGTCTTCGTAAGACTGGAAGTAGGACATGATGCTGTAGCGATGCGTATCCTGCTCAAACTCTGCGTTATTCTGATATGTGATTACCTGACCACCGCCCGCATTATATTCACCGGGATGCTCCAGGCCGAGGGAGTGTAAGATTTCGTGAAGCATGGTCATGTAGCCATAGCTTCCGTAATCAAGATTAACGGCTTGATTTGAATTCCAGTTAGAATCGAACACCACGTTGTTGAATGCGATTCCGCCGTTAGAATAGCTCCAGCTTTGCGAATAAGTTCCGTTGCCTGGGATATTGACAAACTGCATGATATCAAATGGAGGTGAGTTTGACGTGTTAGCAGGTTGACCAACTTCGACAAATGTAAGGTCAAACAGGTCTGTCAGACTATCAAGGGCTGTTTCGATCCATGTTTGCTGCACATTATTTAACGCAAATTCTGTGCTGATGCCGCCATTCTGGCCATCCCAATAACCAAGACTAGATGAAAATGAATAATTGATAATGTTATCACCATTATCTCCATACCAAAATCCGCCATCACGTGTGAGTTGATCCGCGATTTGTTGATCTGTAAATGGACTATGCATCTTGTTTCCCTCGCTTTGACGGGTTTGTATGTTCAAGTTGAAATACAAACTTGCCGTAAAGTGCTATTGTTTGGTCCGCCACCGATGATATCTGCCCCACCCAAAAGAGTAATAGGCAATCATGAACGTATAATTGCTAAAATATGCGTGAATCTTATGATTCACTCAATAGGTTCGCAATCATAACGTTCTTGGTAAATTAAACTATGGCCGAATTATTGCAAAGGCAGAGCCCACAATAATTATTTGATAATTATGAAACATTTGAAAAGAAACGTGATTGGTGTTGGGCGCTTAAGATGATTTATTCCAGCATGAAATTTCGTCGCATAAGATTACAAGCACAACTAATGATGACGACATGCCAGCGATCATATTGAAATTATTAGTTTGATATCGTTTGAGTGTCTTGGTAACCAATCTTTGTCAGGATTAGACGAAAAATGTCCTTCGAGGACAATAAATATTAGACTGTCGGGGCCTCATGCAAACATATCAAGTATGCGCTAATTGCGTGATGGATACGTCTGATACTAAAATTCAATTTGATGAAAATGGTGTGTGCGATCATTGTCGCGATTTTTG
Source organism: uncultured Rhizobiaceae bacterium (assembly GCA_964514045.1). Classification (GTDB taxonomy): domain Bacteria; phylum Pseudomonadota; class Alphaproteobacteria; order Rhizobiales; family Rhizobiaceae; genus JAALLB01. Next base: position 29,153 of record CAZEPF010000009.1, read on the forward strand.
GGCTAATGTAGAGCCCAATTGGCATACGGATGATCGCGGCCGCAAAGAGCTTGAGCGTATTGTCGAGCGCATGAAGCAAGATGGAAAAGATCGGGATTTCGATTGCATTTTAGGTATGAGTGGCGGACTTGATAGCTCTTTTATGTTGCATTTGGCTGTTGCTGAAATGGGGCTGCGTCCTTTAGTGTTCCATGTGGATGGGGGTTGGAATTCCAGGGTAGCTGTTCACAACATTGAGACCATGGTGAATAAGCTAGGTCTTGATTTGTATACGGAAGTGATCAACTGGGAAGAGATGAAAGACTTCCAGCTTTCTTTCTTTAAGGCATCTGTTCCACATATTGATATTCCTCAAGATCATGCCTTTATTGCAACACTGTATAATTTCGCGGATAAGCATAAAATCAAATATATTCTCAATGGCGGGAATTATTCTACGGAGTGTGTGCGCAATCCGTTGGAATGGCTTTATTACGGAACTGACATGCCTCAATTGCGTGATATTCAAGCGCAATTTGGTACGCGAAAATTAAAGAGTTTTCCATTCAGCAGCATATTCAGGCACAAGATTTATCTTCGATATATTCGTGGGATCGAGGTTGTTAAACTTCTCAACCATATGCCGTATACAAAGGAAAAAGCAGTTAGTGTTTTGCAAGAAAACTATGGCTGGGAGCCGTATCCGCAAAAGCATTTTGAATCTCGTTTTACGCGCTTTTATGAAGGGTATTGGATGCCAACAAAATTTGGTTACGATACCAGACGTGTTCAATATTCAAGCTTGATACTAACGGGTCAGATGACGCGGGACGAGGCTCTCGGGAAACTTGAAAAACCTGGCTATGATCCTGAGACTATTGATCATGATAAGGAATTTATTGCTAATAAGCTTGGTATAACTGTTGATGAATTGATGGGTTATCATGCGCTTCCCAATAAGTCTTACCGAGACTACAAAAATCAGGAATGGTTATTTAATTTTGGCGCTAAGGTTCTGAAAACCCTCGGCATCGAAAGAGCGATAAAACGTTGATCTCAATTGCTAGCTATGGTTCTGGCAATATTAGTGCAATTGCCAACATGCTTCGTCTCTCGAATATCGCATATGAGATTGCTGAAACTCCTGCAGATTTGAAAAATGCCAGTCATATTCTGGTGCCAGGTGTAGGGTCTTTCGATCCGACTATGCGATTGTTTAATGAATCCGGCTTAACTGAAGTTTTGAAAGAACGTGTAGCAAAGGGTGCAGCACTTGTGGGTATCTGCGTTGGGATGCATGTGCTTGCGGATTCAAGCGAAGAAGGCTCTGAAGCTGGATTAGGTTTGATACCCGGACGCGTGGTGAAATTTAATTCCAGCGAGATTTCTACGCCTTCAAAAGTTCCGCATATGGGATGGAATTCGCTTGATCCTGTTGTGTCAGATCATCCCCTGCTTGAGGGAATTGACATCAAGGGTGGGTGTTATTTCTTACATAGCTATCATTATGATTGTGAAGACCAGGCGGATGTGATTGCGACCAGCAGTCATGGAAAGCAGTTCTCCTGCATGGTTGGGCGTGGCAGAGTGTTTGGTATTCAGTTTCACCCTGAAAAGAGCCATCACAATGGCGCCCGTCTGTTCCGAAATTTTGAGCGCATATAGTTATGCTTCGATCACGCATTTTACCTGTTTTACTTCTGAGCGATAAAGGCTTGGTAAAAACAACGAGCTTTGCGGACCCTAAATATGTTGGTGATCCGTTGAATGCGGTAAAGATTTTCAATGAAAAGGAAGTCGATGAACTTGCTTTCATAGATATTGACGCAAGCAGGGAACAACGTGAACCAGATTTTGATCTGATTGGTAAGATCGCGATCGAGTGCAGAATGCCCTTGGCGTATGGTGGTGGTGTTCGTAGTGCCAATGAGGCGGCGCGTCTCATCTCTCTTGGCGCAGAGAAAGTCCTTGTCAGCTCTGCGGCATTGCAAAGGCCTGATCTTATCCGCGAAATGGCTGATGCGGTAGGGACACAGTCGGTTTGCGTTGTGCTGGACGTAAAAAAGAAGTCTTTTCCCTTTGGTGGCTATCAGATTTTTACCCTTAACGGTAAGCAGAAGCACAAAGGTGACCTGAACGACACCATTCATCATATGCAAGAGTTAGGTGCGGGTGAGATCATCATTAATTCTATCGATCAAGATGGGATGATGGAGGGGTATGATCTTGATCTTGCAAAACAAGCGCGTGCGCAAACTGATCTGCCACTCACGATGATTGGTGGTGCTGGTAGTGTTGATCATCTGGCTGAGCTAATTGATGCAATTGGAACCTGTGGCGCAGGTGCAGGCAGCATGTTTGTCTTTAACGGGAAATACCGCGCTGTGCTTATCAGCTATAAGAGACCGTGACGGGAGACGTTCGATGAAAATCGTCATGGTATGTGAGTTTTTTAATGAAACTCTTGGATTTCAAGAGAACCTTCTTCTCAAGTATTTTTCAAAGCAAGGGCATGAAGTCAGCATCATCACATCCACCTACCGTGATGTGTTTGACTACTATCATGGCAAACATGATCGGGCATTACCTAGAAGCCGTGAAACTATTGAAGGCGGCGGTACGGTTATTCGTTTGCCATTTCGCTACAATTTCCTCAACAAGCTAAAGGCGTATCGCGGATTTGCTGATGAACTTGAAAGCGAAGCGCCAGACTTTATTTTTGTTCATGACATTTCACCTAATTTTCCGGAAATGGTTCAGTATCTACGGTCGCATCCCGATGCACGTATGATCATGGATTACCATGCAGATTATTCAAACTCTGGAAAAAACTGGCTTTCTTTGAAAATCTTACACGGCGTTTTTCGAAATTATTTTCTGAAACAGGCGCGGCCATACTTAGAAAAAATCTATCCGATTGTTCCAGCTGGATTTACGTTTTTGAATGAGGTTTACGGCGTGCCAATGGAGGAAATGGATTTATTACCTTTAGGTGCGGATACGGATTTAGCAAAAGGTGTCCGTACTGAAAACCCGTCTGCTGATATACGCCGCAAGCATAATATTGGGCCAGATGATTTTGTGATCATCACTGGCGGAAAACTTGAGCGTCGCAAAAAGGTAGAACTCCTTTTACAAGCTGTGGAGATGACTGGCCGAAAAAATATTCATGTACTGATTGCGGGCAAGTTCCCGCCCGATGATCAGGAATATGAAACGTTCCTGCATGCTGAAGCTCAAAAATTGGGGAGCCAAGCTCATTTTGTAGGTTGGTTAAACGGACGTGATATGTTCCGGCATATGTCTGCGTCGAACATGGCTGTGTTTCCTGCCAGCCAATCAGTGCTGTGGTTGCAATCGATTGCTTGCGGTTTGCCCTTAGTGGTCGGGGATACGGGCGGACAGGATATTTCTTACGTCAATTTGTATGATAATTTGATGATGCTAAAGGGTGACGAAATTTCTGCTAAAGGCATTTATGAAAAAATCCAGATGCTGGTTGATAATCCATCCTTATTGAAAAGCATGAGTGAAGGCGCGTTGAAAACGTCTGACGAAATGCTGGACTGGAACCGGATAGCTGACACAGCGCTTACCTATGCGCCTAAGATTGATGCGTGATTATAGTAGGCTCAAAATTTTCTAAAAAACTTTGTTCGATCAAACATGTCTTCCAACTCTTCCATACGTCCGCGAGTGGTTTCCCAGATACGTTCCTGAACTTCTGCAATGATCATTTCAGTGAGTAGAATACTGGTGACCAGAGAATCCCAAGCGGAAGGAACAACAATCCGGTTGCTGAATGAGATGGTTGCTAGAGGTGCGATGGGGGATTGCCATTGATCGGTGAACAAAATGATCTCTGCACCTTTTTCTTTGGCAAATTGTGCCAGTCGAAGCGTACTGTTTTCATAGCGGCGAATATCAAAAATTATGACAACGTCGCCTTGTTTGATATCGAGTAAATAATGTGGCCAAGCGTTTGAATTTGAATTTATATGCGTGACATTGGGGCGCAAAACCTGTGCATGAAGGAAAAAATGATCCGCCAAGGTTCGTGTAATTCGCCCACCCACCACATAAACAGAGCGATCCAAGTCACACAAAAATGCGCAGACCTGATCAAATTTTTTTGGGTCAATTTCGCTCAGTGTCTGTTTAATGTTGCCCATCACTACATCGGTGTAGCGGTTCATAATATGCGCGTCAGGCGCGTTATCCGCCCATACATCGCGCTTAGTAATCGGGCCAGAAATCTTTTCGTTTAGCTCGAGTCGCAAAGCTGCTTGAAACTCTGGGAAGCCTGAAAATCCAAGCTTCTGAACCAATCTTGCAACGGTTGGTGTCGATACATCCGCATCATCTGCAAGCGTTGTAATTGTACCAAGTCCGGACGCTGGATAGTTTTTCAAAATGATGTCGGACAGCTGACGTTCTGAGCGTGTCAATTCATAATTCTTGGCTTT
>CAZEPF010000009.1:33607-33949 GCA_964514045.1 uncultured Rhizobiaceae bacterium
GCCGTTCGGCGATGGTGCTGTCAGTCACGATAAGTCTCCTATTCTTCTTCTATATCGGTCGACAGAATTTGTTGATAGTGGGTGTTTAAGAAAAATTATTGACATTTCTTTTTTGTTTGAAGAGAATTATACAAAATAAACGAGACTGATATGAGTATGTCTTTGCAAACTGCATCGCATGATGCTTTTCCTTCTGCATCACTGCTGAATGGTGGGGGAAGTTTTCCTGCACTGATTGTTTGCGAACATGCTTCACATTTTATTCCAAAACAGTATGCCGATCTTGGATTGTCCTCCGAGGCGCTAACGAGCCATATTGCCTGGGACCCGGGTGCTGATGAG
>CAZEPF010000010.1:0-30456 GCA_964514045.1 uncultured Rhizobiaceae bacterium
CGATTTTTTCAAACAATTGAACGCCATGTCCCTCGATTTGATACGCACCAACACTCGTGAGAATTTTTTCACCCACGGCAGAAACGTGACGTCCAACAAAACCCGGATCAAGTTTTCTAAACGTAATGATGGAGACTTCATTATAGGTCCACTCGACCGAACCATCACGCACAATTGCAACAGCGGAGTTTAACTCATGCGATTTTCCCGAAAATGCCAGCAACCGACGAAGTGCATCATCCAAAGTCTCTGGCTTGTGCAACATTTCACCTTCAAATGTGAGTGTTTGATCAGAACCAATCACCCATGCCCCTGGATTACGCTCTGATACGTCAGTGGCCTTTGCAACCGACAAGACTTCGGCAATGTCAGCACCACCTAAACCGGATTGAACTAAAGGCGCTTCGATATCACGTTCATCAATAGTGGCAGTTTCAGTCTCAAAATTCACACCAGCATTTGATAGCAAGGTCGCTCGATAGGAACTTTTTGAGGCAAGAATAATATTTGCCATTCTATTTAATCCTCAGTCTCAGATACGTGTTTGGCGTGAAGGCCTACGATTGCAGCTGCAGTTTCTTCAATTGATTTTCTGGTTACATCGATCATTGGCCAACCATGACGGGCGCATAGTTTTCGTGCAGATGCTAATTCTTCCGCGATCGAGGCACGATCAGCATAAGTATCACTATGGTTTGTTGCGTTAAGCTCTAACAAACGATTTTGGCGCACCTGTTGAATCCGATCTGTTGATGCAATGAGCGTAACGATTAACGGGCTTTTTGCATTTAATATTGCGTCTGGAACGGTGACGCCTGGCACAAGCGGGTAGTTTGCGGTTTTGATGCCCCGATTGGCCAGATAAATTGACGTCGGCGTTTTTGATGTTCGGCTAATGCCAATTAGAATGACATCCGCTTCTTCCGGATTTTCTGGAATCACTCCATCGTCGTGTAACATCGTAAAGTTAAGCGCATCAATCCGGCTGAAATATTCCTTATCCAACGCATGTTGCGCACCTACTATGCGTTCGGTTGGCTTACCCAGATAGGACTGGAAGATTTGGAAAATTGGTTCCAAGACTGAAACGCATGGCGCACCCATTTCTTTGCAGACAGCTTCAAGACTTGTTGAAATTTCTGGATTGGAAAGCGTATAAAGCACAATTCCAGTATCGTTTTCGATTGCTGCAATAGCTGCTTCCAACTGTTTCAGGTTTCTGATCAGCGGGTGAACATGTTCTACCACTTTATTATTTTTATATTGAGAGGTTACAGCTCGCGCGGCGGCGATAAGCGTCTCTCCGGTAGAATCGGATATTAGATGCAGATGAAAAGTACCGTTTTCTTGAGACATTAAATTAGAGCCGAATTGTTTTCTGATGTTTAGGAGCAAATATCACTGTGTTCAAGGCGCGGAATTTGAAAGCTGAAACCGTTACCGAATTGTTAACGAGTGTGGACAAGTCAGCGCTTTATCGCAAACGGGCTGATTTCATCCATTTTTCCACAATTTGGATGCACAATCTAATTTTTGTGAGAAAGACATTTTGGTAAGTGACGAATGTGTGAAAACTGCGGATCTTACGATTTTATACATATTGATGTCTGAAAAGACGTTCCAATAACCTGAAAAAGAGACATTATATCAATTGCTTAACAGTTATCCCCACTAACTTTGTTAATTGTATAACTTTTGATGTGTCTAAAAAATATGACGTGTGAATGTGGAAAAGATTTGAAAAACCCATAATTCCCGTTATTCACAGACTCTAATAATAACCAACAGGTTACCAAGAAACTCTTTCTTTATAGCGAATGTGGAGAAATTCATGCGGAAGATGATGCAAGTGTTAAACGGAGAGAAGTTTGACATACCACCCGTGTGGATGATGAGGCAGGCAGGAAGATATTTACCTGAGTACCGTGAAACACGGAAAGAGGCGGGAAGCTTTCTTGATCTTTGTTATAATCCTGAATTAGCCGTTGAGGTTACAATGCAGCCGATCCGTCGATTTGGCTTTGATGCTTCTATTCTGTTTTCCGATATTCTTGTTATTCCCCATGCATTGGGCCGTAATCTTGAATTCAGAGAGGGTGAAGGTCCGGTTCTTGATCCAATTACGGTTGAAGGTATTGAAAGCCTGGTTTCTGACGGGGCGATTGATAAATTAAAGCCTGTGCTTGAGACAGTTGCTGGCCTTCGTAATGAGTTACCCAATGAAACAACTCTAATTGGTTTCTGTGGCGCTCCATGGACGGTTGCGACCTATATGATTGCCGGTAAAGGAACGCCAGATCAGGCGCCTGCCCGTTTATTTGCCTATTCACACCCGCAAGCGTTTCAAAAACTAATGGATGTTCTTGTAGAGGTTTCTACGGACTATCTTGTTCAACAATTAAAGGCTGGGGCTGATTGCGTTCAGATTTTTGACAGTTGGGCTGGTATTCTGGGTAGCGATCAGTTTGAAAAGTGGTGCGTTGAGCCCGTTTCGAAAATCGTGAAAAACGTTCGGGCACAGATGCCACATGCAAAGATTATCGGATTTCCAAAAGGTGCAGGTATGCAGTTTTTTGGTTATAGAGAGAAAACGGGCGTTGATGCTCTAGGTCTTGATTGGTCTGTACCGTTTATTCAAGCGAAAGAACTGCAGAATAGTGGCGCGGTTCAAGGATTGCTCGATCCTTTGCGGTTGATAGCTGGTGGATCTGCTTTGGATGAAGGCGTTGATCAAATCATGGCTGCACTTTCAGACGGTCCTTTGATCTTCAATCTTGGTCATGGAATTACACCTCAGACACCAATTAAACATGTTGAGCAAATGCTTGCGCGCGTTCGAAAGTAATTGATCATGTATGAATGGGTAAAAGCGTTTCATATTATTGCTGTAATAAGCTGGATGGCAGCACTTTTATATTTGCCGCGTCTGTTGATTTATCATTTTGATGCTGAAATCGGATCAGTGCAATCTGACACGTTCAAGATTATGGAACGACGGTTGCTTAAGGCGATTATGACACCCGCAATGATTTTTACGTGGGTTTTGGGACTTTGGTTGGTGATATTAACCCAAGCGCATATGGAAGGCTGGTTTGTTGCAAAGTTCTTTTTGGTTTTTCTAATGTCTGCCTTTCACGGGTTCCAGGCGAAATGGGTCAAAGAATTTGCAAGCGATGAGCGCCGACGTTCGACAAAGTTTTACCGCGTTGCAAATGAAGGCCCGACATTGCTGATGGTGCTCATCGTAATTCTGGTGGTTGTGAAGCCGTTTTAACTTAATTTACGATTTTGACTTGAGAGATTCCGATTCCGAGTCTATATCTGCGCCAAATCCTACCAATCGTTTGTTGTTGAACGCATCGTTCCGACATTCATATCAAATAATATTTAGAAAGCGTCTTCATGAAACAAATGAAGCTACAGGAATTAAATTCCAAGAGTCCGACTGATCTTGTGACCTTTGCAGAAGGTCTTGAGGTTGAAAACGCGAGCACCATGCGCAAGCAGGAGTTGATGTTTGCAACGCTTAAGAGTTTGGCGGAGCAAGATGTTGAAATCATTGGGGAAGGTGTTGTTGAAATCCTTCAAGATGGGTTTGGTTTCTTGCGATCTGCAACGGCAAACTATCTACCGGGTCCTGATGATATTTATATCTCACCCTCGCAGATTCGTCGTTTCTCACTGAAAACCGGTGATACGGTTCAGGGACCGATCCGCAGTCCAAAAGATGGTGAGCGGTATTTTGCATTGCTTAAAGTGGATACGATCAATTTTGATGATCCCGAAAAGATCCGTCATAAAATTCACTTTGACAATCTAACACCGCTTTATCCTGATTCCAGATTTATGATGGAAATCAATGATCCAACTAAACAAGACCTGTCAGGTCGTGTCATCGATCTTGTTGCTCCATTAGGTAAGGGTCAGCGTGGGCTGATTGTTGCGCCGCCTCGTACGGGTAAGACTGTGCTGCTACAAAATATTGCTCATTCGATTACAGCCAACCATCCGGAAAGCTATCTGATTGTTCTATTGATTGATGAGCGGCCGGAGGAAGTAACGGATATGCAGCGCTCTGTTGACGGTGAAGTTGTTGCATCTACATTTGACGAACCTGCTGTACGCCACGTTCAGGTTGCGGAAATGGTCATTGAGAAAGCTAAACGTCTCGTCGAACATGGACGTGATGTTGTTATCCTGCTTGATTCGATTACAAGACTGGGCCGTGCGTATAATACGGTTGTTCCATCATCAGGTAAGGTTTTGACCGGTGGTGTGGATGCAAATGCCCTACAACGCCCAAAACGCTTCTTTGGTGCTGCTCGTAATATTGAAGAGGGGGGTTCACTGACGATCATTGCCACGGCATTGATTGATACGGGTAGCCGTATGGATGAAGTTATTTTTGAAGAGTTTAAAGGAACGGGTAACTCTGAAATTGTCCTTGATCGTAAAGTTGCTGATAAGCGTGTTTACCCAGCAATGGATATCCTTAAGTCAGGAACCCGCAAGGAAGACTTGCTTGTTTCCAAAGAAGACCTTCAAAAGGTATTTGTGCTGCGTCGCATTCTGTCTTCGATGGGTACGACGGATGCAATTGAGTTCCTAATCGATAAACTTAAGCAAACCAAATCCAATAGTGAATTCTTCGATACAATGAACACATAATAAATTTGGGCCGCCCGAGGGCAATTTGAGCTGAAGGGCGTCAATAACAAAATTGATTCGGACTCGTAACAAGTAAAATTCCGTGTTTCACGTGAAACAATATGGTGATTAAGCACTGATATATCGGGGAGTTTGATATGATTCGTCGCGATACTATTGTTTCTTTGTCCAGTGGAAGCCTTCCATCCGGCATTGCTGTTATTCGAATATCCGGGCCTGGCTGCGCGCTTTTATTCGGTAAGTCTCTACCTAATGATCTAGAACCACGCAAAGCTATCCTATCTTCATACAAATCCCGACTTGAGTCTGAAATACTGGACCAGGGTTTAGTCCTTTGGTTTCCAGCGCCTCATAGTTATACAGGTGAGGATTGCCTAGAGTTTCATGCGCATGGTGGCAGAGCTGTAGTGTCAGCCATACTGAATGATCTGTGTTCCTATCAGGGATTTCGTCTTGCTGAAGCAGGAGAATACTCGCGTAGAGCTTTTGAAAATGGTCGTATCGATTTAACAGAAGTCGATGGTATTGCTGATCTGATTTCAAGCGAAACGGAACAACAGCGCAAGCTATCACTCTCCCAAAGCCAGGGCGCTTTGCGTATTTTGTACGATGAGTGGAGAAAAGAACTGATCTTTATTCGTGCAATGATCGAAGCAGAGTTTGATTTCTCCGATGAAGAAGACGTACCAGAAGAGATTTCTCAAGAAGGATTTGACCGCCTCAAGGAATTGCATGGCAGGATTTCAGCTCATCTATCTGATAATTGTGCAGGTGAGATTATTAGGGATGGGTTCCAAATCTCACTTTTGGGTAGACCTAATGCTGGAAAATCAAGTCTCTTAAACGCTCTTTCAAAACGTGATGTAGCGATTGTAACTGCTGAGGCAGGGACAACACGGGATGTTCTGGATGTTAAACTGGACATAAACGGATATGCGGTTGTTATCTCAGATACGGCTGGAATTCGCGAAACTGATAATACAATTGAGCGCGAAGGTATCCGCAGAGCTCATTTACGGGCTGATGAAAGCGATCTGGTTATATGGCTTAGCGAGATAGACTCAGATGACAGCGTTGATTATTCCGGTGAGACGGATGTTCTCTGTCTAATTTCAAAAGACGATGATGGTCGGTCTGAACAGAATTCTATTTCATGCGAAACTGGTCACGGCATGGATTCTTTGTTGAAGTTGATATCTGAGCGAATTGAAACTCGTATTCCAGATACAGAGAATGCTCTAATTACCCGCAAGCGATACCGTGACGGGTTAGTGAATGTTGATCAGCACTTGGCGCGCTGCCTTTCTTCACAAAGCCTAGAGATGGAAATGAAGGCAGAAGAGCTTCGGTTGGCGGCTGACGAATTGGGCCGCATCTCCGGTAAGATCGATGTAGAGGACTTGCTGGATGTGATCTTTTCTGAATTTTGCGTTGGGAAATGATTCACGTGAAACAATTTGATGAATTTGAAAGTATGTGTTTCACGTGAAACAATTGCGAATTCAATATTCTTTCGGAATCTTTTTGACCTCACATAATATCAGGGATACATAGCCCGAATGAAATCCAATCAATCATATGATGTCATTGTCGTTGGCGGTGGGCATGCAGGAACTGAAGCAGCAAGCGCTGCGGCACGTGCCGGCGCACGTACGGTGCTCGTAACGCATAAGCGGGACACGATTGGTGTTATGTCCTGTAACCCAGCAATAGGCGGCTTGGGCAAAGGGCATCTGGTTCGTGAGATTGATGCTCTGGATGGTCTGATGGGGCGTGTTGCTGATCGCGGTGGCATTCAGTTCCGACTTCTAAACCGTCGCAAAGGGCCTGCTGTACGCGGTCCTAGAACGCAGGCTGACCGCAAACTCTACCTCGAAGCTATGCAGGAAGAGATCAACTCAATTGAGGGTCTGGACATTTTTGAGGGGGGTGTTGCTGATCTCTCCCTTGATGAGTCTCAAGTGCGCGGTGTTATTCTGGAAGATGGCTGCCAGATAAAGGCTGGCGCCGTTGTTCTGACAACTGGCACGTTTCTTCGAGGCCTCATCCATATTGGTGAGAAGATGATCCCTGCGGGCAGGATGGGTGAGTCACCTAGCCTTGGCTTATCTGAAACGCTTGAAAGCTTTGGTTTTAAGCTAGCTCGCCTGAAGACGGGAACGCCAGCCCGTTTAGACACGCACACAATTGATTGGAGCGGGCTTGATATGCAGGCTGCTGACGATCATCCTGTGCCGTTCTCCAGCCTGACCAAAGCGATTACCAATCCGCAGATTGAATGCGGTATTACGCGAACAACTTCAGCAACACATAAGATTATTCAAGATAATGTTAAGCGCTCGGCTATGTATTCCGGCCAGATTGATGGGGTAGGGCCGCGATATTGTCCGTCAATTGAGGACAAGATTGTTAAGTTTGGTGAGCGCGACGGGCATCAGATTTTTCTTGAGCCGGAAGGACTGGATGACAATAAGGTTTATCCGAACGGTATTTCGACGTCTCTGCCTGAAGAAGTGCAGGAAGAATTCCTCAAGACAATACCGGGTCTGGAAAAGGCTGTTATTCTGCAGCCTGGATATGCCATCGAATATGATCATGTTGACCCACGTGAACTGAAACCCACATTGGAATCTAATCGGATATCAGGGTTTTTTCTGGCAGGTCAGATCAATGGCACGACAGGCTATGAAGAGGCAGGCGCGCAAGGATTGGTTGCTGGCATGAATGCCGCGCGTCTCGCGGCAGGTCAGAAAGGTGTCACGTTCAGCCGGACTAACAGCTATATCGGCGTGATGATTGATGATCTTGTCACTCGTGGTGTGAGTGAACCATACCGAATGTTTACGTCCCGCGCTGAATATAGGCTATCTCTTCGTTCTGACAATGCGGATGACCGTTTGACGCCGCTGGGCATCGAATTGGGTATTGTGTCTACCGCCCGTGAGAGCTGGTTTAAGAGCCGTCAGTACAATCTGGAAACAAGCAGGCAATTGCTTAAGAGCCTCAACGTGACGCCCAATGAAGCAGGCAAGGCTGGGTTGAAGGTCAACGAAGATGGACAGCGTAGAAGTGCCTATGATCTTTTGTCGTATAATGATGTTGACCTGAGCCGATTAAGTGCAATTTGGCCTGAGCTTTGCGACATAGATACCAGCGTACGCGAGCCACTTGAGATTGAAGCCAGATATGCTGTTTATATTGCGCGCCAACAGGCAGATGCGGAACTGGTGCGTAAGGATGAGCACAAGCTTATTCCAGAGAACTTTGACTTTGATCAATTGCCGGGTCTTTCCAATGAGCTTCAACAAAAGCTGAATTCTGTACGTCCTGCTAATATCGGACAGGCGGCAAGAATTGATGGAATGACCCCGGCTGCGTTGACGCTGTTGATTGCCTATCTGGGAAAACGATCATCTGCGCGTGGTAGCCAGAAAGCATCATGATGGATGATCAGATACGCCGCCGCCTATCGGCCATCCACCCGCTAAGTGATGGTGTGTGTGAGCGGCTTGAGATCTTTGTTGACCGACTGACGCAATGGCAAAGGAAAACCAATCTTATCGCTCCCTCAACGCTTGAGGATATCTGGGATAGGCACATAGCGGACAGTCTCCAATGTCTGGCAATCAAGCCAGAGAGTAATAGCTTTCTCGACATTGGAAGTGGTGGCGGTTTTCCAGGTCTTGTAATTGCTGCATGTATTGCCGATGATCCTGATGCTTCCATTACGCTTATTGAGAGCAACAATAAGAAGACTGCTTTTCTTCGTCAGGTTAACCGGCATATGGGTGCTGGCGCGAAGGTAATTACCGCGCGTATTGAGGAGGCTGATCTAGGGTCTGATAGCCCGAATATTATAACTGCTCGGGCATTGGCATCGCTTTCTACCTTGTTTGAATTATCTCACGCCTGGTTACAGTCAGGCACAGTAGCGCTTTTTCACAAGGGTCGCGAATTTGAGGCGGAATTGGAAGAATGCAATGGAGTGTGGGAATTTGATCTGATACAACACCCAAGTAGAATTTCTGTGGATTCAGTCATTCTCGAAATTTCAAATCTTAGTCGCAAAACAGGATAGGCATTCATGCCAAGAGTAATCACGGTTGCAAATCAAAAGGGTGGTGTTGGTAAAACAACAACTGCCATCAATCTTGCAACAGCGCTTGCCGCAGTTGAGAAGACAGCGCTTGTTCTTGATCTTGATCCTCAGGGGAATGCCAGCACAGGTCTTGGAATTAACCGCGATGATCGTGATGTTTCGACATATGATCTGCTGGTCGGGAATGCCAGCCTTGAAGATACAATCATGAAGACGGCAGTGCCTCGATTATCGGTTGCACCCTCGACGCTTGATCTGCTTGGTGTCGAGATGGAAATTGCCAGTGCGGGTGATCGGGCGTTTCGTTTAAAGAAAGCAATTCAGGAATATAGTCCTAAAGCAAATGCTGTTGATTATATCCTTGTAGATTGTCCTCCGTCACTAAATCTCTTGACGTTGAATGCAATGGCAGCAGCTAATTCTGTGCTTGTTCCATTGCAGTGCGAGTTTTTTGCGCTTGAGGGGCTGAGCCAGCTTCTCCAGACGGTTGATCAAGTGCGGGATACCATCAACCCCGATATAGTAATCCATGGCATTGTGATGACAATGTTTGATAAGCGGAACAATCTTGCAAGTCAGGTGATCGAAGATGTACGCGAGGTGATGGGCGATAAAGTCTATGAAACCATCATTCCGCGTAACGTTCGTATTTCCGAAGCGCCGTCCTATGGGAAGCCTGCTTTATTATACGATCTGAATTGTTCCGGAAGTCAGGCATATTTACAATTGGCATCCGAAGTCATCCGTCGGGAAAAGAAACTGCTCGCAGCTTAATATATAGCGTGCATCCGAATTCGATTCGGTTAAGTAACAAATGGAAGAAAATGGCATGAGCGACGATAATTCACGCAAGCGTTTGGGACGTGGTCTAGCAGCTTTGATGGGCGATCTTGATCAACCTGTTTCACCCAGTGTTGAGAAAGAAGAAGCCAAGGCTGAAGTCGTTCGTGGTGAGCGTATTGTGCCAATTGAAAAAATCAGAGCGAACCCAAACAATCCACGACGGTTCTTTTCTGATTCTGAACTAGACGATCTTTGTAACTCAATTAAAGAACACGGCATTGTCCAACCCATCCTGGTTCGTCCTGCAAAGGGTGAAGACCTGGGCGGTGCCGAGTATGAAATTATTGCAGGCGAAAGACGTTGGCGCGCAGCCCAAAAAGCGTTGGTGCATGATATCCCGATTATTATTCGTGACGTTGAAGATAAGCAGGCTTTAGAACTTGCAATTATTGAAAACGTTCAGCGTGCTGATCTTAACGCAGTTGAAGAAGCGCTTGGATATCAGCAGCTCATTGACGAATATGATTATACGCAAAATGATTTGGCTCAAGTAATTGGTAAAAGCCGTTCGCATGTCGCGAATACGTTACGCCTGTTGAAATTGCCAGAAGGTGTTCAGTCTTTTGTCAATGATGGTAGTTTGTCAGCAGGTCATGCGAGAACGCTAGTAACAGCAGCTGATCCTGAGGGCTTGGCTAAGCGGATTATTGCAGAAGGCTTGTCAGTTCGTCAGGCGGAACTTCTGGCACAAGAGCCACAAGGTAAGAGCGGAACCTCTGCTAAATCAGCTAAGGCTGAAAAATCTGCTGACATACGTGCCCTCGAAAAACGTATTGAAGACAGTCTTGGTTTGAAGATTGATCTTAAGCACAGTGATAAAAATCGTGGCGAGATGAGAATTCGATATCGTTCTCTTGAGCAGCTTGATGAGATTTGTCGTCGGCTAGAGCAATAAAGTACATATTGATAAGGCGATATAGTAATGAGTGACAGTTCTCGTATTGATGGTTTGGAAGAAGAGGTCGCTCACCTTCGACGCACCAATGAAGAATTGTCAGAGGAGCTTTTGGTGCATCTTAAAAAGATAACCAAGCTTGAGGCACGTCTCGAAGCTGTGGAAGGCCGGATAGGTGCTTTCGAAGCTCAAGTTGAAGGTGCGGTTGAAAACGTGAAACCTCCTCACTGGTGATTTTTAAGTTCGGTCGTCTATGAAGCCCATTGCTGATCTTATTCAAACCTACAAACAATCAGGCTGCGTGAAGTGGATTGGTGTTCGCCCCAAACGCCGTGAACCAATGATGGTGGTTGAGCAAGTTGAAGTACAAGTCTTAGGCCTGTTGGGTGACCATAATAAAACTGGTGGCAAACGAGCGGTGACGCTTGTGCAATTTGAACATCTGGATGCAATTGCGAGTTTTCTAGGGCAGGAAGAAATTTCACCGGATTTCCTGCGCAGAAATATTATGGTGAGTGGTCTCAATCTCACAGGCTTGAAAGCACGTGAGTTTAAAATTGGCACTGCGATATTGAAGGGTACTGGCGTTTGTGCGCCCTGTAGCCGTATGGAAGAAACACTGGGTGAGGGTGGATATTCTGCAGTGCGCGGCCATGGCGGCATTACCGCTCAGGTGATTTCACCAGGCTTTGTTAATCTCAATGACAGTTTGACACCTCTATAAGCTTTGCAAAACCGCAGGTAGCGCGCTACAAGCAGCGGGAATAATTCCTGTAAAAGTTCTGTTTGGAAATTCTGTGTCTGGTGAAACCGAAAAATCATTGTCGAGCGATGATTCACTTGATGTTGTTCGCCGCGTAATTCGTGAAAACTGGCGCGTGCATTTTCGCCAATACTGGTTGGCGTTTTTTCTTCTTTTACTGGTCGCAGCGGGTACGGCATTTCCAGCATGGATCGTGCGCGATATCGTCAATGATGTTTTTGTTAAGCAGGATATTTTTGCGTCTTACCTGATTGCAGGTGCTGTCTTTGCTGCGTTTACCATCCGTGGCTTTGCGACTTACGGATATATGTATGTACTGGGTAAGATTGCGAACAGTATTGTTGCGCGTTACCAAAGACGCGTGTTTGCTCATTTGTTAAATTTGGGCGTACCGTTTCACAAGACCAGCCGCTCAGCATATCTGGTTGGCCAAATAAACCAGAATATTGCCGGCATGCGCACGATGATGAATAATATCATCACTGTATTTGCCAGAGACCTGATTACACTGATCGCTCTGGTTGCTGTGATGGTTATTCAAGATCCTTACATGTCTTTGATTTCGGTGACAGTGCTGCCAGTCATAGCGTTGGTGATGTCGCGCTACGTGCGAAAGATCAGGAAAGTTGCGCGACAGGAAGTTGATCTAAATTCTCTTGTAACATCGGCGATTGTTGAAAGTTCGCAGGGTATCGAGATAGTAAAAGCCTTCACAATGGAACCGCAGATGAAAGCGAAAATGCTTGATCTGACCCAGCGTGTGGAAGGCCATTCAAACCGGATAGTGCAACTAAACGCAAAAGCAAAAATGCCAACGGAAGTATTGGCAGGATTTGCGATTGCAGGTGTCATTGCATTTGGTGGGTATCGTGTAGCAGAGCTTGGCCATGATATTGGGGCCTTACTTTCATTTTTAACGGCTGCCATGCTTGCTTATGAACCAGCACGTAAACTTGCTGCGTTCCGCGTTCAGTTTGAAAAGAATATCGTAAACGCCCGTATGCTGTTTGAGCTGCTTGATCTCAAATCACTTCAACAGGATCGTGATGGCTCTAAGGAGCTTGTTGTCGATAAAGGTGAGATTCATTTTGATGGCGTTGAGTTTGAATATCTAAAAGACGAACCAACGATTTCTGGTGCAAGTTTTGTCGCAAAAGCTGGAAAGACAACCGCATTAGTGGGGCCGTCTGGTGGTGGCAAGTCGACCTTGCTTGCATTATTGCAGAGGTTTTTTGATGTGAATGCGGGTTCGATTTCTGTCGATGGGCAGGATATCGCAACTGTAACTGCGGAGAGCCTTCGGAAATCTATCGCTTATGTTTCCCAGCAACCCATACTGTTTGAAGGTAGTATTCTGGAAAATATTCGTTTGGGTCGCCCTGATGCGAGCGATGAAGAAGTCTACGCGTCAGCAAAACGGGCACAGGCTCACGAGTTTATTCTTGAGCAGCCTGAAGGCTACGCTACGGCTGTTGGGGAAATGGGTGGCAATCTTTCCGGCGGTCAGCGCCAGCGTCTTTCTATTGCGCGTGCGTTTTTGCGGGATGCGCCGATATTGCTGTTGGATGAGGCCACATCTGCATTGGATAACCAGTCAGAATTGAAAGTGCAGGAAGCGCTTGAGACACTCGTAACCGGACGCACCACATTGGTGATTGCGCACAGGCTTTCAACTGTTCGAAAAGCAGATCGGATCTATGTGATTGAAGATGGCAAGGTAAGTCAGGAAGGCACCCACGCCCAGCTTCTCAAAAAGAAATCTGGCACTTATGCAAAATTGCATGCACTTGGAATGGACAGTGACGAATTAAAGGGTTTGCTATGAGTGAATTGAAACTGGCAGTTCTGGGTGCGGGCGGGCGAATGGGCCGTGCGTTGATCACTGCAATCGCTGAAAATCCAAAAACTGTTTTATCCGGTGCATTAGAGCGTGATGGGTCAGAGGTTCTTGGTAAAGATGCAGGGACTCATTGTGGTCTGGAAGAATGTGGCGTGACGATCACCACTGATCTTGATGGTGTATTAAATTCAAGCGATGGCATCATTGATTTCACTGCCCCTGCCGCCAGTGTTGAACTTGCAAAGAAAATCGCTGGTTTTGATTGTTTTCATATAATTGGTACTACAGGCTGTACCGCTGACGATGAGGATATGATCCGCAAAGCTGGACAGTCTGCAACGATTGTTAAATCAGGTAATATGAGCCTTGGCGTGAACTTGCTTGCAATTCTGGTTGAACAGGCGGCCAAAGCCCTTGAGGCCAGTGACTTTGATATTGAAGTTTTAGAAATGCACCACAAGCACAAAGTAGATGCACCATCAGGTACAGCGCTGCTATTGGGCGAAGCAGCAGCAACCGGACGCGGTATTGATCTTGATCAACACGCGGTTCGTGTTCGTGATGGTATTACAGGTGCTCGCGAAGATGGTTCGATCGGATTTGCTACATTAAGAGGTGGGGCTGTTATCGGGGATCATTCGGTTATGTTTGCAAGTGCCAATGAAAGACTGGAACTCACCCATCGCGCGCAGGATCGTTCGCTTTTTGCAGCGGGCGCAATTACAGCTGCATTATGGGCAAAAAATAAGGCGCACGGATTTTATTCGATGCGCGATGTATTGGGACTCTAAGCCAAATTGGAATGATTATGGAAAGAACGCTTGTATTGGTCCGCCACGGACAAAGTGAATGGAACCTCAAAAACCTCTTTACCGGATGGCGTGATCCGGACCTCACAGAACAAGGACATGAAGAAGCCAAGAAAGCCGGGCAATTACTGGGCGACAGGGGTTTGAAATTCGACATTGCATTTACCAGTGATTTGCAACGTGCGCAAAAAACCTGCCAGCATATTCTTGATGGCGTAGGGCAACCGGATCTTGAGACGCTTCGGGATCAAGCGCTCAATGAACGCAATTACGGTGATCTAGCTGGATTAAACAAAGATGATGCGCGGGAAAAATGGGGCGAAGAGCAAGTTCATATCTGGCGGCGCTCCTATGACACGCCACCTCCCGGTGATGAAGGTGAAAGCTTGAAAGATACAGGCGCGCGTGTATGGCCGTATTATATGAACGAAATTCTGCCGCGTGTTATGTCAGGAAATTGTGTGCTGGTTGCAGCTCACGGTAATTCGCTTCGTTCTTTGGTGATGATACTTGATCAGATGACAACGGAAACAATCACCAGTTTGAACCTAGGCACCGGAGTGCCGATGATTTACAAACTCAATGCCGATACCAGTGTTGCATCCAAAGAAGTGTTGGAGTTGGGTGATTGAGCACTGCCAAACACCCTGCTGAATATCTTTTTAGCGAGCAGCACCCTTTAACAGCTTCACTCGATATGAAGTTTTTCGGTGAAACGCCAGAACGGCTTCGTGTTGAGATGAAAGCACCTGCCGTATTTGGTGATGCGGGTGGTGAATTTGTTCATACGGGGTTTGCTACTCTTTTGCTTGATACGGTGCTTGGTTCCTGTGCGATTGGCAAACTTGAAAAGATGCAGCCAATTGCAACGATAAAGCTAAATTGCAATCATCTGCGGCGCGCAAAAATTGGTGAAGATCTGATTTGTTGGGCAATCTGGGACGGAGAAGAAAACTCTGTCTCGCATATATCGGGTTGGGTAGAGCGTGCGTCTGATAAAAAGATATTATCGCGAGCCATTGGTACATTCATGATCGGGACAGCAGGCCGACCTCTCAGTGAGAAGGCATGAGTAAAAGATATGAGTGAAATCGCGAGCGAGCAATTTACTTCCCAAATCTCTAATTGGCTAAAAATGGAGCCATTAGGAGAGGGGCTTTTCAAGACAAATTTTCAAGTACATCACATTGGAAATGTTTTCATCCGCTCACTGCATGGCGGTGTGACTGGTGCCACGATAGAAATGGCGGCGGAAGCGTTAACCCGCGAGCAGGCTGGGCCGGATGCTCAAGTCTTGATTACTTCATCTGCAACAGATTATCTGCGGATTACCAAAGATGTTGATCTTTACGCCCGTGCCAGCATCCAGCGTATCAGCCGAAGGGTCGCAGTTGTGGATGTGATGTGTTGGCAGGATGATGAAAACATTCCGGTTGCGCGCGGTGTTGTCACGTTAAAGATTGATCGTCCTGAATAATTTATTCAGCAGTTACGCCAGCCTCCCATCCAAGCATTGCGCGCTTGCGTGTTAGACCCCAATGATATCCGGTTAATGCGCCTGATTTTCCCAATGCGCGATGGCATGGCACGACAAACGAAATTGGATTTCTACCAACCGCTGCGCCAACTGCGCGAACCGCTTTGGGATTATCAATCGCTTCAGCAATATCAGAATAGGTTTTTGCTTTTCCCAGTGGAATTGACAGGAGTGTATCCCAAACTCTGATCTGGAAATCTGTCCCAATTAATACGACACGTAATGGCGAAGCTGACTGCCAGTTATCTGGTGAGAAAATTCGATTAGCAAATTCATTTGTTCGGGTTTTATCTTGCGTGTATCGAGCATTTGGCCACCGGCCTTTCATATCGTCCAGCGCAAGTTTCTCTTCGCCCGCATCACAAAACCCCAAACCAACAAGAGCGTCGCTTCCATTGCTGGAGGTTGTCATGATTAAAGCTTGGCCAAAGGGTGATGAATGAAATTCGTAATGAATGTCCAATCCAGCTCCTTTTGCTTTCCAGATTCCCGGTGGCATTGAAACATGGGTCACGAATAAATCATGCAATCTGGAAGGTGAGGAAAGACCCAGTTCAAAACTTGCATCCAGAATTGGCAAATCTTCATCTTTAAGCAGTCGTTTGGCATGATCCAGTGTTACTGCCTGACTGAAGGCTTTTGGGGAAATTCCGGCCCATCGCGTGAACAGTTTTTGTGTTGCGGTTTCACCAAGACCAAGATGATCTGCAAGTGCGCTCAAATTGGGTTGCTCTTGCCAATTAACCGATAAATACTCAATGGCGCGTCGCACCAATATATAGTCACCATCATCGTGATGTGGTTCGAGGATGTGTCCGCCAAATCGTAAGGCTTTAGGGCTGTGTAGATCGTGTTTCATTTGATAAAACTAGTGAAATCACGAACCACCCGCCACCCGAAACTTGCAAAGTAGTCATGCTTATGATTTTGCGCGGCTTAAGGCGTGCCCAAACGCATGTGCGAAACTTTCACGATCAACCGGATTGAGAAACGAACCGATTTGAATTTCAGTGTCTTTGGATTTTAACCACATGCTTGTGATTCCAATTTCTTCGTGGCGATGAACCTCAAAGCGTGTCCAAAACGGATTAAGGGTTTGGCGGCTTGTTCGTCCTGCCGGATCAGATTTTTCGATCAATAGTGTATCTCGTCCGATAGAAACGCGTTCGCGGGATTTTGCTGCCCGGTAGTTGATTTTGAAGGCTGCCCAAATGATCAGGATATCAAGCAGCATAAACAGGAAAACCGGCCATGCGCCTATGACCAGAAACATCATGCCCGACATGAAGCAGGTAATGGACACAAATCCCATCAATATCCAGAATCCGGTTTGACCCAACGAGCGATGTGGGGTTAGTTCGGCAACAAATTCCGGCTTGGGATTGTCATCAGAAATAGATGAGAGTTTTGAGTTCATCCCATAACTTTATTCATAATCGATGGTCTGGATAGAACTAAATGGTCGCACGAAAAAAACGCCTGCCCCGTACGCGTTATTCAAAGGAAGAAATTACCGAGATTTTTTCAAGGTTCCGTGAGCAGCGTCCAGAACCAAAAGGCGAATTGGAGCATGTGAATCCGTTTACGCTTGTAGTCGCGGTCGCGCTTTCCGCGCAAGCAACCGATGCCGGTGTTAACCGGGCAACCAGAGAGTTGTTCAAAGTAGCCGATACGCCTGAAAAGATGTTGGCATTGGGAGAAGATGCAGTTCGCGAATACATCAAAACGATTGGCCTGTATCGAAACAAGGCTAAGAACGTTATCGCGTTAAGCCAGAAACTGATTGATGATTATGATGGCATCGTTCCGCAAACGCGCGAAGAGTTAGTAACGCTTCCAGGTGTTGGGCGTAAAACCGCAAATGTTGTTTTATCCATGGCGTTTGGTGAAGCCACGATGGCAGTTGATACGCATATTTTACGGATTGGAATGCGCACCGGATTAGCGCCGGCTAAAACTCCTGATGATGTGGAGGCGATCTTGATGAAAATCATTCCAGAGGAATATCTCTATCATGCGCATCATTGGTTGATCTTGCATGGCCGATACACATGTGTCGCGCGTACGCCAAAATGTGAAACCTGCATCATTGCTGATATTTGCAAATCAAAAGAAAAGACATGCGATGTGCCAGCGGCGATCATTCCGATTGAAGAACAAATCATTCCCGTAGCAGGCACGCCAAAGGTTTAAGATACGGGCAGTTTATTGCTCAGGTCTTTATGCAGATGCACCATAATGGATGCTGCAAATACAGGTGTAAACAAGTTCATGATTGGGATGCTCATGAATCCTGCAATGATGAGGCCTGAAAAGAAAATCTCCAACGAGTATTTTTTCATCATCGCTTTAGCTTCGAGTTCAGGGCGAAAACGCATGGATGCGAATAGGAAATATTCACGCCCGATCAGATAGCCATTCATGATGAAAAAGATGATGACGCCAAATCCCGCAAGCCAAACAAGCATGAGTGCAAAGAAGTTTGCAAGCAATACCAGCACACCAAATTGCAGCGCCAGCGTAATAGAAGCGCCAAGCGGCATGGCTGAACCGGGCTCGTCTTGCGGGTAGTGTGAGGTTTCAACATTTTCAGCGACTTCATCAAGAAACAGTCCGGCAAAAACCGCTGTCGTAGGCGCTAATACAAAACCTGCTGCAATCAGCACACCTGCTCCAAGCACCCACAGTAAAAGTGTTGTCACCCATACCCATCCGGAAAAAAATGGTAGGATGAATGTATCGACCAGAGCCTGTATTCCAAGCCAAAGCCCAAAGAAAAGCAAAATTGTCAGGCCTAAGGATTTCAGGACGATGCTGCGTGATCTTGGATCAAATAGCCCGTTAAATGCTTTGCCAGCTGAAGATAGTACCAATTCAATTCTCCCTTGAAATCCAGATAGGTGTTGTGCAGAGCAATCGCAAGACGATGAACATTCCAACAAATGCTTCAAATGAGGAGAGATACAGTTTATGCAGATGAAAATCTGGAGTTTTAAAATGAGCGATTCTGTGTATGACGTCCTGACAATCGGTAATGCGATTGTTGATATTATTGCCAAGTGTGAAGATGATTTTCTGGTCGAAAATGACATCATCAAAGGGGCGATGAACCTGATTGATATGGATCGTGCTGAAGCGCTATACGCTGCGATGGGTCCTGCGATTGAAGCATCGGGTGGTAGCGCAGGTAATACCGCTGCAGGGATCGGCAGCTTTGGTGGTCGTTGTGCTTATATTGGTAAAGTTGCCGATGATCACCTTGGTAAAATCTTCCGTCATGATATTCAGGCGATTGGTGTTCACTACGAAACATCAGCGCTTGTGCAAGGTGAGACCACTGCGCGTTCCATGATCTTCGTAACACCAGATGGTGAGCGTTCCATGAATACGTATCTTGGTGCGTGCGCCAAACTGAGCGCAGATGATATTGATCCGGGTCTGGTTCAGGATTCTTCGATCACCTATTTTGAAGGATACCTTTGGGATCCGGCAGAAGCCAAAGATGCTATCCGGGAAGCCGCCCGCATTGCACATGTTAGCGAGCGACTTGTGGCAATGAGCCTGTCAGATGCTTTCTGTGTAGATCGTTTTCGTGGCGAGTTTCTTTAGATTATCCGTTCAGGTACGGTCGACATGATTTTTGCCAATGATGTCGAGTTAAAGTCTTTGTATGAAACTTCGGATTTTGATAGCGCAGTTGCTCAAATCAGAGAAGACTGCCGTTTGTCAGCGATTACACGAGGGGCTGAAGGCTCTATCGTGATTACACGCGAAGAAACCTATCAGGCTGATGCGCACCCGATTGATAATCTGGTTGATACAACAGGCGCTGGCGATTTGTATGCGGCCGGTTTTCTTCATGGTTTGACTTCAGGCAAGGATTTGGAAACATGTGCAAGACTGGGTGGTTTGGCTGCGTCTGAAGTGATCCAGCATATTGGGCCACGACCTCAGGTTTCTCTTGCTGATCTTGCAAAGCAGAACGGATTTTAATTATCTTTGCTCAGGGCTTGCTGGCGAAGATCATATAGAATTTGAAGTGCTTCACGTGGACTTAACTCGTCGGGTGAAATTTCTTTCAGCGCATTGATGAGTTCGCTGTCAGAATCTACAGCTAAACTTTTCATCTGAGGTTCAACGGAGAAAAGTGGAAGGTCGTCGACTAGGGTTTTAGCGGTATTTGATCGTTCACCGGATTCCAATTGGTCCAAGACATCCCGCGCACGCTCAACAACTGCCTGAGGTAGGCCAGCAAGTTTTGCGACTTGAATGCCGTAGGAGCGATCGGCTGTTCCAGCGATTACCTCATGCAGGAAAATCACATCGCCTTTCCATTCTCTTACTTTCATTGTGGCATTGGACAGGCGTTCCAGTGGTCCGGCAAGAGAGGTCAGTTCGTGATAATGCGTGGCAAAGAGTGTTCTACATTTGCTTGCTTCATGTAAAAATTCAATCGCTGCCCACGCGATAGACAGACCATCAAAGGTTGCTGTTCCGCGCCCAATTTCGTCAAGTATGACGAAGGAGCGGTCCGTTGACTGATTGAGGATTGCGGCGGTTTCCACCATTTCAACCATGAAGGTTGAGCGACCGCGCGCTAGATCATCTGCCGCCCCAACACGGCTGAACAAGCGATCAACAATTCCTATGTGAGCAGAACTTGCGGGAACATATGAGCCCATTTGTGCAAGAATTACGATCAATGCGTTCTGGCGTAAGAAGGTAGATTTACCACCCATGTTAGGGCCGGTTAATAACCAAATCTGACCAGATTCTTCGCCACCTAAATTACAGTTGTTTGCAACAAAAGGATTGGAAGCTTCTGATCTAAGGACTTGTTCAATAACAGGATGGCGTCCGCCTGCAATTTCAAAACCCATGCTTTGGTCAATGGTTGGGCGACAGTATTCCCATTTCTCGGCCAGTGTTGCGAGACCTTGTGAAACATCAAACACGGATAAAGCATCTGCAGCGCGATTAAGTACATGCGCATGTGTAAGGACGGTAGCGACAAGTTCTTCATAGATGCGTAATTCGATCTGCAGTGCCTGACCTGCGGCGTTCACAATCCGCGATTCCAAATCGGCAAGTTCAGTTGTGGTAAACCGCATCGCATTGGCCAGTGTCTGGCGATGGATGAATGTTTCGCGGCCCTCTTCGCTTGTCAAAGGATCGGCGTTAAGGGCTGTGACTTCGATGAAATACCCAAGCACATTATTATGTTTGATCTTGAGTGATTTAACGCCAGTTCTTTCTGCGTAATCTGATTGCATATTAGCAATGACGCGTTTGCTCTCATCGCGTAACTGTCTCAGTTCATCGAGTTCTGCGTTATAGCCTTCGCGAACAAAACCGCCATCGCGAGACAGAAGTGGTAAATCCTCGCCTAATGTTGTGTCGAGGGTTTGTAACAATTCTTCTGAAATTGATGACAAAGCCTGAATGGCTGCATTTAGTTCTGCTGGCAGTGTGTGCGTGCTTATTATTTCGGGTAATTCACGGGAGACTTGGATCGCACGTTTGATCGCAGCCAAGTCCCGTGGGCCCCCACGGTTGAGAGATAATCTGGAAATACAGCGCGCCATATCTGGTGTTGATTTAAGCGATGCGCGTATGTGTTCTGCTGGCTGGGCGTGTTTCAGAAAGAAACCAATACTGTCTTGACGCTGATGGATAAGGTTTGGATTGTTTGACGGCCCCATCATCCGTTCGGCAAGCAGTCTCGCACCTGGTCCGGTCAATGTATGGTCAATTGCTTTAAGCAGACTACCCTCCCGATGGCCTGACAGGGTTTGCATAAGTTCAAGATTGGCACGTGTTGCTGGGTCTATAATCAACGTGCCAGCATTATCTTCACGTACTGGCGCGCGCAGACTTGGCTGCTCTCCGATTTGGGTTTTTTCTACATAGGCAAGAGCAGCACCCGCAGCAGCAAGTTCTGATCTTGAGAAGTCTCCGAATGCGTCGAGGGATAATACTTCAAAGTTTTTCTTCAGACGGTCTTCTGCAAGTTGGGAATCAAAAAAGCTCACACTTTCCAGTGTGATTGCTCGATCATCTAGAAACAGTTTCGAGCGGATTTCATCATCATGGTAAAGGGTATCTGCAAGTACCAGTTCTTGGGGATCAAGACGGGCAAGCGTTGTTGATAGATTTTCCAGCGCTGTTTCAAGAACCAGAAAATGCCCTGTTGAGATATCAATTCTGGCAAGTGCAAACTCGCCGTGCCCTGAAGCGGCTTTCACGCGCACAAGCGTTGCCAGAAAATTAGATCGTGTGGGATCAAGCAATTTCTCTTCGGTTATCGTGCCGGGGGTCACCAGTCTGACGACTTCCCGCCGGACTACAGATTTTGAACCGCGCTTTTTGGCTTCAGCAGGATTTTCGGTTTGTTCACAAACGGCGACCCGATAGCCTTTCGCGATTAGCTTTTGTAGATAGTCTTCGGCTGCATGAACGGGAACGCCACACATGGGAATTTCTTCGCCTGCGTGTTTGCCGCGCTTTGTCAGTGTGATGCCAAGTGCTGCCGCTGCAATCTCAGCATCCTTGAAGAACAGCTCATAAAAATCACCCATGCGATAGAACAATAGGGATTCTTCATTGGCAGCTTTGATCTCCATGAACTGTTGCATCATGGGGGTGGCGGCTGCGGTTTTTGAAGAAGCGTCCTGCAACACGAAAATGACCAATGTGATTGAAGCGGATTTCAGGATTGCTGAAAGCAGACTACAACGCAAGTTAAGCGTCTAATTCTGTTGGCTCCATCCACAGCATGAACGGATAAAAGCTTAATCAGGCACGATGTCGCGTCGCCGATGATCCGTAGTGGCGAATATATCGCGGATTTATATTTTCGTTCGGCAGTATGACCAGAATATCAATGGTTCCAAAATCTGGATCAAGTGCAGCTTGGGTAGAAAACGCAGCACCCAATCGCAAATAGCCTTTGATTAAAGGTGGTAGTTTCCGCAATACAGATCTACCAATATCTTTACTATCAAATTGTCTTATGTCGATCCTATGTTCAGGATTGGCATTGACGGACCAATCATTTGTTGCGCCATGAGAACGTGTCAAAAAAGACAGGGGTTCCATAATATCTTCAACCTGTGTTGTGGGAAATGAAGCGCAGCCAAACATCACGTCTGCTTGCCTTTCCAGAAAATATGCCCAAGTCCCATGCCATAAAAGTTCCATGGTTCGCTTATCGCGGTAGTCTGGATGAATGCAGGATCTGCCCAGTTCCATAAAGCGTCGATTGCTTTGTTTTTCTAACATTGGGGCAAGATCAAACTCGTGGCTTGAGTAAAAGTTGCTAGCGTTCGAGAACGGACCTTTTACATGAAAACGCTGCGTGCCTACGATTGCGTTAAGTCCTGCTTTTGCTTCATCGATAATCAGTAAATGATCGCATTGATCGTCAAACTCATCCTGGTCTGTTCCGCTTGCTATTCTACTCGGTGTTTTCTGTGCATTTTGTTCAAGGCAAAACACATCGAAGCGAAGCTTTTGCGCCGCTTTGATTTCGTCTGTTGTGCACGCAAGGCGCACAGACAATTGCCCTAATTTACCAGTGATTAGTGGTTCAGATTTAAGCTTATCGTCGTGAAATGACATTAAGTACCCATTCTGACCCTAAGGCTGATCTGCAATCTCTAGCAAAGCTGCGGGATCAAGGGGTTTGGTTAAAAATCCATCGGCCCCTTCCTTGCTGGAACGATTCCGCGTTTCAGTTTGCTCATCTGCTGTTAGCACATACACTGGTAGATGCGCATCTGCATCGTCTGCATTTATCTTTCTGATTTCTGAAAGAGCTTCCCACCCATCCATGACTGGCATTTGCAAATCCATCAAAACCAGATCAAAAATATCTTTGTCCTGACGCTCTTTAACCAGTGAAACAGCTTCTTCACCATTTACCGCGCGGGTGACGGCGTGGCCTGCTTTTTCAAGAATAGAACGAGCCAATAATGCGTTGATATCATTATCTTCTGCGAGAAGAATTTTCTTTGGCCGATTACTTTTCACGAGTGCATCAGCATAACGTTTTGGACCTGATGTATCGGTGTCAACGCCCTTATTATGAATATGATCGGACGCAAGCATGTTAAGCAATGAAGCGCGGCGCACCGGCTTGATCAGGTAGCCGTCAAATCCAGCATCCAACAATTCATCCAGCATGGGGCGTTGTTCTGGTCGGATAATAACGATTGCACGGTCTGTCATTTCTGATTGTGCTGAGACGAGTTTCCGTAAGTTCTTGAAGCTGGAAAGATAGTCATAATCGACAAGCAAAGTTCCGACATCCTGTTTTGATATCGTGTTAGGAACATCGCCATATTCATTATAGCGTTCTGACATGCCACCGTTTGCAGTTACATAATTTGACAATATATCGCCTGTTTGGGGATCACATCCAAGAATTGTAATCTGGCGTGAATCCAATGTATTGCTAGCAGATACTGCCGGCTCTGCATTGATGTGATTCATGGGAAAAGAAAGCTGAAATGACGACCCTTCATCAATCACGCTTTTCAGGGTAATATTACCACCCATTGCTTCAGTGATGCGTTTTGATATTGCCAGCCCCAGTCCTGCTCCACCATGCTTGCGGGTGCTTTCTGAATCAGCTTGCGCAAAATCTTCAAAAATAAGGCTTTGGTCTCTCTCAGGAATACCAGGACCTGTGTCTGAGATATTGAAAATCAATTTGCCTGTTTCTGTGTCATCATCAGTGTATACGCTGACCGTTACACCACCTGTTTCTGTGAACTTTACTGCGTTTCCAATGAGATTGATCAGAATCTGCCTCAGTCGCCCTGTGTCCATGGATACTGATTCAGGAACCATTGCGCCCACATGAGAGACGATAGCAATATTTTTTGCATGTGCTCTTGAGGACAATAATTCGCAAACGTCTTCGACCAAACGACCTGGGTTCACTCTGGTTTTCTTCAGCTCAAGCTTATCGGCTTCTATCAAAGTTGTGTCGAGAATATCTTCGATCAATACCAAAAGTGCGGTGCCTGAATCATGAACTGCATTGATATAGTTATGTTGTTCAGGGGTTAGTTTCGTATCGGCAAGAAGCCCTGACATTCCAAGGATACCATTAAGCGGGGTTCGCATTTCATGGCTGACATTGGCCAGAAAACGCGATTTCGCATGGCTTGCTGCCTCTGCTTTGTTGCGTGCTTCACGAAGTTCTATCTCAACCGCTTTTTGATCCGTAATATCACGGGCGACAGTTCGGGTGCCTGTTTCCCCTGTCAGATCATCGCGAACCGGAAAATCAAGCCAAGCAAACCAGCGTTTGCCCTGCCGTGTATCGATCAAAACATCGTGGGCATGGCTATCGGTAGAAAAAGCAGAAGCTGTTTCTTTGATCAAAAATTCAGGTTGAAAGTATTTTTGTAAGTGGCCTTGATCCGGCGCTTCGCCATCGAAATTAAATGTCTTCCGAAACGCATCATTTGCATAAAGCACCCTGCCCTTGGCATCGCGATGCACCAGTATATCTCCAAATGTTTCGGCCAGGCTGCGATAACGCTCCTCGCTCTCTCGTAATTCCCATGTTCGATCCTGAAGGTTTTCGAACCGATGCTTGAGTTCTTCTTGCTCGCTTGGGGCTATAGTCTCGTTGATCGATAAAACACGCTTCATGCTGATTAGCGATATAAGGCCTAAGCTTGCTGAAAGCAGGAACCCAAATTTTGATAAAAGATCGTTACTGATAATAGTACCACTTGCTGAAACCAAAATTATCAGAGCCAGAGCAAGATTGATTAAGGGTTTGGAGAGCCGACCTTTAGTGCGGGTTACTTCGGTTTCAGAGTTGTTGGGATATGGCTTGGAATCTCCAGCAAGTGGCGTCTGGATTGAAGGCGTCTGCGAAGCAGATAATTTGTACAATTGTTCGGATGATTTAGCTGCAGCTCCAGTAGCTGAGGCAGAAAGATTTTTCTTTTGAATCTCACGAATAAGATTCCAAGCACTGTCTTTTCCATCTTCTGCTATTTTGCCCGACACGTGTGTGCTTCCTATCGCTAACACTAACTGGCTCGGATATATGCATAAGAATATTGAAGAATGGTTTCGATTAACTAGAAAACAGCTGATTTTAACCCACTGTTATGCTGCAACTGAAAGTCGTTGACTGGCTGATCTATACGCAATCGCTTCGGCTAAATGTGCTGATCTGATATGGGTTGAATCTTCCAAATCTGCGATGGTTCGACCAACTTTCAATATTCGATGATACGCTCTTGCAGAAAATTTCATGGTGTCCGCTGCTTGGCGCAATAGTTTTTCACTCGCAAAATCAAGATTGGCAAGTTCTTCTGAAGCGCTGGCAGACATGTCTGAATTTGTTCTGAATGGCAGGTTTTTATCAGAAAACCTTTGGTATTGCATTTGTCTTGCTTTCAAAACACGCTGGGCGATGGTGGCGGAGGGTTCTCCTGCATCACGGTTCATTAAGTCCGTTGCTGATACGGATGGCACATCCATGCGAATGTCTATTCTGTCCAGAAGTGGCCCTGATATGCGGGATTGATAATCTGACGCGCAGCGTTCGCCACGCTTGCAAGTGTGCCCGGGTTCGCCTGCCATGCCACAACGACATGGGTTCATGGCGGCGACAAGTTGAATGCGGGAGGGATAGGTAACGCGGTGATTTGCGCGTGCAATAATTGTCTCACCACTTTCGATAGGCTGGCGAAGTGAATCCAATACTTGTGGCGTGAATTCTGGAA
Source organism: uncultured Rhizobiaceae bacterium (assembly GCA_964514045.1). Classification (GTDB taxonomy): domain Bacteria; phylum Pseudomonadota; class Alphaproteobacteria; order Rhizobiales; family Rhizobiaceae; genus JAALLB01. The sequence continues at coordinate 26,212 of CAZEPF010000010.1, forward strand.
ACTCATCTAAAAACAATATGCCATTATGGGCGAGTGAGACCTCTCCCGGACGCGCGCGCAATCCACCGCCAACCATAGCAGCCATGGAGGCTGAATGATGCGGACTGCGGAATGGACGTCTACTTGTAAGTTCACCATCTGATAGGTTTCCTGCAATTGAAGCAATCATGGATACTTCAAGCAATTCGCTGGCTGAAAGATCAGGCAAAATACCGGGAAGGCGCGCAGCCAGCATGGATTTTCCAGAGCCGGGTGGTCCGGTCATAATGATATTGTGTCCGCCCGCGGCGGCGACTTCAAGCGCGCGTTTGGCGGTTTCCTGCCCTTTAATGTCAGCCATATCGGGCAGGTCTGAACTGGGTTTTTGAATGGTGGCGACAGGTTTTGAAAGAACTTGTGTGCCGCGGAAGTGATTGGCTAATGCGATCAGGCTTGAAGGTGCAAGAATGGTCATGTCCGACCCTGCCCATGCTGCCTCCGGACCACAGGCTTCTGGGCAGACAATGCCATAATTCATGGCATTTGCTCCCATTGCAGCAGGCAATGCCCCGTTAATGGCTGCGATACTGCCATCGAGCGAGAGTTCACCAACAGCCAGCATGGTATCCAGTGCGTCCGCTGGAATTGCGCCCAATGCAGACATTAGTCCCAGTGCGATCGGCAGATCATAATGGCTGCCCTCTTTGGGTAAATCGGCAGGGGCTAAATTGACGGTAATGCGTTTTGGAGGCAGTGACAGACCAGAAGCATGAAGTGCTGCAGTTACCCGTTCACGACTTTCTGCAACCGCTTTGTCGGGCAAGCCAACAATTGAAAAATTGAGTTTACCCGGTGCGATCATAACCTGAACGTCAACGGGCACTGCCTCTACGCCATGAAAGGCGACTGTTTTTACTCTCGATACCATTCCACAACCTCACTTTCTAATCATTGACGAATGATAGGAAGATGTCAAGAACATAAGAAGAACAAAAGAATCGCACCATGATATGGAAGTGATCATCAGTTGATTGGAAAATCTGCTATAGACTGCAAGGCGGAATATTTGGGAGCAATACCAGTTGAGTTTTCGACGAACCATTATCAATAATTTTTTGAAGTCAAAAAATCTGGATGACTTGCCACGCCGCGTTCGTCAGCGATTGGCAGAGCGCGAAAAGACAAACGAAATTCTGGTGCGCGCGTTTCAGCTCTCAATCGTTATAATGTTTTTGACGCTTTATTTTTTTGCCGCAAAAACCGGACATGAAGCAGAATTTCACCCCGTGCCGTACGTGTTGGTTGGGTATATTGCTTTATCTCTTATCGGGTTGGTTTGGGCTATCCGAAAGGAATTACCCGATTGGGCAGTTTATTGTTCCATCCTGATTGACTTTGGTTTGCTGTATTCGTTGATGATCAGTTTTCACTATCAATATGAACAGCCTGCTTCTTTCATTCTAAAGGCACCTACGCTTCTCTATGTGTTTATTTTCATCAGTTTGCGCGCGCTAAGACTGGAATGGAAATTTGTGGCAGCTGCTGGTGCAACTGCGGCGGCGGGTTGGATTGCAGTGGTGAATTATGTGATTACCATTGATCCTCAAAATACGATGATCACCACATCCTATGTTGATTATCTGACCTCTAATTCAATTCTGATTGGTGCCGAAGTTGATAAGATTATTTCTATTCTTGCGGTTACGCTGATCCTTACGCTCGTCGTTAATGCTTCCAGTAACTTGCTGATTACAGCGGTTGCCGAACAAACAGCTGCAAATGATTTGTCGCGGTTCTTTGACAAACGCATCGCTCAGGATATTCGCGGTAGTGAGGAAATGCTTCAAGCCGGACATGGCGAAAGACGTAACATGGCGGTCATCAACATTGATATTCGAGGGTTTTCTGCTTATGCCGCAGACCGCGAACCCTCGGATGTGATGTCTATGTTGTCAGCTTATCAGGGTCGGGTTGTGCCACTTCTTCAAGACACGGGTGCAGTGATTGATAAGTTTATGGGCGATGGGATCATGGCGACCATCGGGATGGAATTTAACTCAGAAAAATTGATTGCCATAAAGGCAGTTCAGGCCGCAGAAAAGATATTGAAGGATAATGAAGTCTGGAGTGATGAACTCACGGATACTCCAGATTTGAAGAATCTCAAAATAGGTATTGGTATTGCGATGGGACCGGTCTCATTTGGAGCAGTGGGTCAGGGCGACCGTCTTGAAATGACAGTGATCGGTGCGGCTGTTAATACGTCTGCAAAATTGGAAAAACACAATAAGACGCTCAAGACAGATTGTATTGTTTCCAAACAGATTTGGGACATGGCGGTTGAAGAGGGTTATCAAGGTGATTTAGCCGCTGAATTTCTTGACACTCAGGTAGAAGGTATCGAAGAATTGCAGCGTATCGCAGTGTTGAGGCTTACTTCATGAATGCAATCACTGGACTGACAAGTCGCGGTCTTGAAACATCGCCTTCAATGCTTCGCGCATTGGCAAACCGGACGATGGATATTGATGGACTGATCCCGCTCTGGTTTGGCGAACCCGATGTTCCAACACCAGATTTTATTATTGACGCCGCGCATCAGGCGATGCGTGATGGAAAGACAACCTATTCGGAAGGCTTAGGTAAACCGCAGCTTAGACATGTGCTCTCCACTTACATGACAGGCCTGTATCAAAAACCGGTATCAGCCGACCGGATCGCGGTTACGGTATCAGGCACTAATGCAATCAATCTGGCTTTTCAATTACTGTTAAATGCTGGCGATCGTGTTGTAACAACGAGCCCCTCATTTCCCACATTACTTAGCGTTCCTGCTTTACAAAATGCACAAGTTGATACGGTTCCCTTGGTGCCAAGTGCAGATGGATGGCGCATTGATCTGGATCACCTAATTGAAGCGGCGCAATCAGCAAAAATATTACTGATCAACTCACCGAATAATCCAACCGGTTGGATGACGAGTGACGATGAGATCAAAACGGTTCTTGAGGCGTGTCGGGAATCCGGAACCTGGATTATCTCTGACGAGGTTTATGCCCGTATCGTTTATGACCGAAAAGTTGCACCGTCTTTTGCGGATCATAGTGAGCCGGAAGATCGTGTTCTGATCGTAAACAGTTTTTCTAAAAGCTGGGCGATGACGGGTTGGCGGTTAGGTTGGCTTACCATGCCGCCTTCCCTTTTGCTTGAGTGTGAAAAACTCATGGAGTTTTCAATGTCCTGTGCGCCCGAGTTTGTTCAAGCGGGTGGCATTGCGGCGATTACTTCTGGTGAAGCGTTTATCGAAAGTCAGATAGGTCGCTATAAAGCGGGTCTTGATTTGTCGGTTAGCCGATTGTCGGCAATAGAAGGCGTGAGTTGCATCACGCCCAGTGCTGCGTTTTATGCGGTCTTCCAAAAAGATGGCGTTGCAGATAGTGCTGCGTTTGCAGAAGAGCTTGCAAGACATGCCAAGGTTGGCATTGCGCCAGGACAAGCATTTGATACTTCCATGAAGGATTGGTTCCGCATATGCTTTGCAAAAGATGTTGGACTTCTTAGTGAAGCGTTTGACCGTATAGAGGAATTTCTAAATGACTAATCCAGCAATTATCTGTGTGGCGATTACAGGTTCTGTTCCTCAAAAATCAGATAACGCAGCTGTGCCAATCACCCTATCAGAGCAGGTTGAAAGTACGCATGAAGCGTTTGAAGCAGGTGCTACTATTGCCCATTGCCATGTGCGTAATGATGATGGAACGACAAGCTCTGATCCTGAGAAGTTTTCAAAACTGGGTGAAGAAATCGCCAAACATTGTCATGGTATGATTATTCAATATTCTACTGGTGGACGTTCAGGTACAGGGCTTGAGCGTGGCGGCATGTTGCCGCTTGCGCCTGACATGGCGTCTTTGACGGTCGGATCAAATAATTTTCCAACACGCGTTTATGAAAACTCGCCTGAATTGGTCGATTGGCTTTCTTCCGAGATGATCAAGTATGATGTTAAGCCTGAGATTGAAGCTTTTGATTTGAGTCATATTCACCAGGCTGCATTGATGCAAAAAGATGGCCGGCTTCAAGGGCCACTTCACATTCAGTTTGTGATGGGTGTGAAGAATGCGATGCCTGCAGATCGTGCAAGTTTTGAATTTTATGTAGAGACCGTCAAACGCCTATGCCCTGATGCAACATGGTGTGGTGCTGGCATTGGACGTAACCAAAGGGTTGTCAATGAATGGTCGCTTGAATTGGGCGGTCACACTC
>CAZEPF010000011.1:0-10077 GCA_964514045.1 uncultured Rhizobiaceae bacterium
CCAGTGCACCGCCGCCACTACCAACATTACCTGAGACCAGCGCCTGTCCTTCGATCAAGGGAATGGCTAGCTCAACGCCATCAACTTCAACAATCTTTTGAGAAAGAGCCGAGTAATCAGAAAGTGGCCCATCGATCGGATTTACGATTAAATGGCCATTAAGCCCCAATATACGATCGAGAAGCTCTGTGCGGAAGCCATTCATTACTGCCATAACAATGATAAGTGTAGCAACGCCCAGCATAATGCCTAAAAAAGAAAACCCGGCAATAACTGAGATAAACGCTTCTTTTCGTCTAGCCCTTAAGTAACGGCCAGCCAACATCCATTCGCACCGCGAAAACGGACGCGTCGCACCGGCATTTATTTCATATGGTTCTGGCGTGATGGTTGGGGCAGCCACAGCGATTATCCATTCGCTTTTGCAAAATGGGAAATAGCGCTCTCGACCGACATATTCTGTTTTGACTCATCGGATCGGATTTTGACCTCAACCTCACCATTTGCAATGCCGCGAGGACCTATGACGATTTGTATTGGAACACCTATCAAATCCATTGTAGCAAATTTAGCACCCGCCTGTTTATCCGTTTCATCATAAAGAATATCCAGCCCTGCAGCAGACAATTCTTTATAGATCTTTTCAGACGCTTCGCTACACGCTGCATCAGCGGGTTTCATATTGATAATGCCTAAATCAAACGGCGCAACGGACGACGGCCAGATAATACCTCTATCATCATGCGACGCCTCAATAATTGCTGCCACAAGACGACTCGGGCCAATACCGTATGAACCCATATGAACCGCATGTTCTTTGCCATCAGGTCCGTTGACTTTACCATTCATCGGTTCGGAGTACTTTGTACCGAAATTAAATATATGGCCAACTTCAATGCCTCGTGCGCTGACTTGCTGATCGTTTGACACTTCAGCCCATAAAGCCTCTTCATGAAGTTCATCTGTACGAGCGTAATGGCTGGTCCAGTCCTTCACGATACCTGCAATGGTATCATCGTTGGAATAATCAACGTTTTCATCAGGCACCGACAGTTGCAGAACATCCTTATGGCAGAAGACTTCACTTTCGCCCGTGTCCGCCAGAATGAGAAACTCGTGGCTTAGGTCACCACCAATCGGGCCTGTATCCGCACGCATCGGAATAGCCTTAACACCCAACCGTTCAAATGTGCGCAAGTAAGAAACAAACATCCGATAGTAAGCCGCGCGAGCCTGGTCCGCATCAAGATCAAAAGAATATGCGTCCTTCATCAGGAATTCTCGTCCACGCATGACGCCAAAACGAGGCCTTACTTCATCGCGAAACTTCCATTGAATATGGTAGAGATTAAGCGGCAGGTCTTTATAACTTTTCACATAAGAACGAAAAATGTCAGTGATCATTTCTTCGTTTGTGGGACCAAACAACATATCGCGCTCGTGGCGATCCTGAATGCGAAGCATCTCCTTACCGTAATCATCATAACGACCACTCTCGCGCCAAAGATCAGCCGATTGAATAGTCGGCATTAAAATTTCGATAGCCCCAGCACGATTTTGTTCTTCACGTACGATATCTGAAATCTTGTTTAGAACTTTCAAACCAAGCGGAAGCCACGAATAGATACCCGCAGATTGCTGACGGATCATGCCGGCACGCAACATCAATCGGTGGGAGACAATCTCCGCTTCTTTCGGTGTTTCTTTCAATACAGGCAGGAAGTATCTGCTCAAGCGCATGGGTTTATCCAGATTCGATAATGTATATTTCTGCTTACCACGCCATAAGAGCAACGAAAACAGAACTTTGATGTGATGAAAACTTTACTCGCCGGGGTTTTCGGGAATAATGGTCGGGATATCAGAAAATGACCATCCCGTATATCGCGTGACAATCCAATACGCGGCAAAAACGATTCCTGCCACTATAGAATTCCAAATGAGTTTTTGTACGATACGAGAGTGTTGCGGAGCGCCAGGATCTGTGCCCTGAATTACTTCTCCATCCTCTGCCTGCGAGCGGTTGCCATACGGCAAAACGATAAACAATGTTAGCCACCAAATGACAAAGTAAACGGCAAATCCAGTAAAAAAACTCATAGTCTAGACTTGCTCCAATTCGACCAATGTTCCGCAAAAGTCTTTTGGATGCAAAAACAAAACTGGCTTGTTATGCGCGCCGATTTTCGGCTCACCGTCACCCAGCACACGGGCACCTTGCTCAACCATTTTGTCTCTCGCAGCAATGATATTGTCCACCTCGTAGCAGACATGATGAATACCACCTGATGGATTTTTCTCTATAAACGGCGCAATAGGCGACCCCTCGCCTAAAACTTCCAATAGCTCAATTTTTGTGTTGGGCAATTCTACGAATACAACAGTCACGCCATGTTCGGGCAAAGCCTGCGGCTCAGTGACTGTTGCTCCTAAAGTATCGCGGTATACGCTTACGCCAGATTCTAAATCGGGCACAGCTATAGCAACATGGTTCAGTCGTCCAATCATTGATATGCACTCCTAAACAGTCGCAACAAAAACAGTCGTAACAGGCTTCTTGCCCCACAAGTTACGAGCTTCTGCACGTACAGCGTTTTTAATGGCATCGCGCACCATGTCTGAATTACGCCTACGTTTTTTGGGAATACCAGAAAGCGCACCTTGTGCCGCTTTATAAAGCACATCATCAAAATACTCGCCGTTATTCGTAACTTCCGGCAGGCCAAAGACTTCAATATCCATATCATCCGCTGGGTCACCATTGCGATCCAATACAATCGAAATCGCGATATGACCAACATGGGCGAGTTTCCAGCGCTCGCGTACGCCAACACTTTCGTCTGTTCCGATGATATGGCCATCTTTATAGATTCTACCAAATGGTATCTGATCAATGATCTCTGGCAAGTCCGGTGCTAAGCGAACCAGATCACCATTTCGAACTGGCACAACCTGCTGAATTCCAGATTCAGCGCCAAGCTTCGCATGAGCACTCAGATGCGCCTCTTCACCATGAACAGGAATAAGAATTTCCGGACGGGTCCATTCATACATCTGACGAAGTTCATTGCGTCTCGGGTGACCCGATACATGCACAAGCACAGGCCCGTCTTCAATAATTTCGATGCCCTGCTCTATAAGGTTGTTCTTAACCTCAATGATAGGTTTCTCATTGCCCGGAATAGTGCGGGAAGAGAATATTACCGTGTCGCCAGCATTAAACGAAATAAACCGATGTTCCTGACGGGAAATTTTTGCAAGTGCCGCACGGTTTTCACCTTGGCTACCTGTGAGAATAATCACCAGTTCATTTGCCGGAATATGACGAAATTCAATATCTTCAACAAACTCGGCGATATCATCAAACATGCCAAGATCACTCGATACTTCAACAACACGACGAATGGAACTTCCGACAAGCATAACCTTACGCCCTGCTTTACCCGCCGCTTGTGCAATAGAGCGTATCCGACCAACATTCGATGAGAAGGTGGTAATCGCAACGCGCCCTGTTGCTTCTGTAATCAGATTAGCCAGACTATCAGATACTTCTTGCTCCGTTGGCGATTTGCCATCCCGCATAGCGTTCGTTGAATCACAAATAAGCGCAAGCACGCCATCATCGCCTAACTTACGGAACGCGGCCTCGTCGGTATTTTTCCCAAGGGAAGGATTGTCATCAAGCTTCCAGTCGCCTGTATGAATAACCCGTCCCAGTGGCGTTTTAATTGCCAATGCCATCGGCTCAGGAATTGAGTGGGTGACATATATCGGCTCGATCTCAAACGGACCAACCTCATATGTTGTGCCCGGATGATATAGGGTGATCGGCAGTGTAATAGGCTCTTCTTCGTAACGTGACTTAGCTTCAAGCATACCTGAGGCAAATCCTGTGCAATACACAGGCGCTTTCAGTCGCGGCCATAAGCTAAGCAATGCGCCATAGTGATCTTCATGGGCGTGCGTTATAAAAATACCCAGCAGATCGTCGCCAAGCTTTTCTGCAAAACGAATATCCGGCAAGACAAGGTCAACACCCGGCAAGTTTGGCGTTGGAAAAGTAACCCCACAATCAACCATGATCCATTTGCGGTTTTTTTCAGAGCCAAATCCGTACAGGGCGAGGTTCATACCAATCTCGCCAACACCACCTAACGGCACAAACCGGATGTCTTCTTTAGCCAAGTCAAACTCCTGCTCTAAAAACTTACAGACACATTAAACGAAAAAAATATCAGCAGTAGAGATGCGTTCAATCGCTCCACCACTTACTTCAAGTAGCATAAAACCATCTTCATCAACGCTGACAAAACGTCCCGTCTTTGTTTCCTGGGTGGGTATCTTCACTTCAATCTGTTGATCTACACCAAAAGCATTATCCAACCAGTGCTTCCGAATAGCAGAAAACTCATTCCCACGATCCCACAGGATGAGAAACTCAACCATCTTACTCGATAAGACCGCAAACAATTGCGACTGGGAAACCTCAAACCCCTCATTTTGAAGCGAAGTTGCAGCGTAGTTTCCATGATCTGGAAAAACAGAGCAATTCAAACCCATACCGATAACAACAAAGGTTTCATTATTCGCAGTACTACTTTCGAGGAGGATGCCACCACATTTCTTTTGATTAAGCAAAACATCATTCGGCCATTTAATTTTAACGGCCCCAGAGTTTCCAGTCACCTCATCAATGGCTCCATGACAAGCAAGTGCCGCAACGAAGGTCAGTTGATGAAGGTTGCGCAATGGCGCTGGCTCACGAAGCAGCAGCGATCCATACATATTGCCCGTCTTGCTGGTCCATGACCTGCCTCGACTACCCTTACCCTGGGTTTGTTCATCTGCGGTAAGCCAGACCTTGTCCGCGTTTGTTGTTTGAGCAAGCTCAATTAGATCTGAATTGGTGGAACCAACACTTAATTGATGGGAATGGCTGAACCCAGCGGCTACAGCAGTTTCAGAAAGCTGCATCAAAAGAAAGATGCAGCCGCGGTTGCTGTAATTTCAGAAAGGCCGCCAGCAAGAACTACATAGAACGTAACAAACAAACCGCTGCCTAATAAAATAGCGCGCAACTCACCCGGCATAGGCACGAAGTCATCGGCGGGTTCATCAAACCACATGATTTTGATAATGCGCAGATAATAGTAAGCGCCCACAACGCTTGCCAGAACACCGATCACTGAAAGCACGTAAAGGCCAGCTTCAATAGCCGCAACGAATACGAAATATTTAGCGAAGAACCCAGCCAAGGGCGGAATGCCTGCAAGAGAGAACATCAATAATGTTAGAATAAAAGCCATAAGAGGATCGCGCCGTGACAATCCAGCAAGATCATGGATACTCTCTACCGTGCCATCGCGTCGGCGCATCGCGATGATGCACGCAAACGTGCCGGTTGTCATGATCATATAAATCAGCATGTAAAGGATCACACCGGAAACGCCAGACTGAGTGCCGGCAGAAAGACCAACAAGTGCAAAGCCCATATGACCAATAGAAGAATATGCCATCAGGCGTTTGATATTATCCTGACCAATCGCTGCAAACGCACCCAACGCCATCGAACAAATCGAGATGAACACAATGATCTGCTGCCAATCAGGAGTAATGGATTCAAACGTTCCAATCACAACACGTACCAACATTGCCATTGCCGCAATCTTAGGCGCGGCTGCAAAGAATGCGGTAATTGGGCTCGCAGAACCTTCATAAACGTCTGGCGTCCACATATGAAACGGAACCGCAGATATCTTGAATGCAAATCCGGCAAGTAAGAATACAAGACCAAATATCAAACCGATTGAACGGCCAGAACTGGACATTGCCTCTGCAATACCAGCAAAATCAACATGACCTGTGAACCCGTAAATAAGGGATGCGCCGTAAAGAAGCATTCCAGAAGAAAGCGCTCCTAGAACAAAATATTTCAAGCCCGCTTCCGTCGAACGCACGGAGTCGCGATTGATTGCGGCAAGCACGTATAGTGATAGCGATTGCAATTCCAAACCAAGATACAGCGCAATCAAATTATTGGCTGAGATCATTATCATCATGCCAAGGCTTGCAGTAATCACTAGTATTGGGAACTCAAAATTAGTTACGCCTTCCCGCTTCATAAAGTTCACGGACATGACAAGCGCTAGTCCAGATCCAATAAGCGCAAGCAGCTTCATCAACCACGCAAAATCATCGAGAATAAACATGCCATTCATGGCTTCACCACGCTCTGGCATGAAGAACAACCAGAGGGCAGCAGCAACGATAATAGCTAACGAAAGGCCGGTAACTTTTGATGAAGAACGCTCACCACTAAACACGCCAACCATTAGCAGGACGAGCGCACCAAGAGCCAACCAAAGTTCCGGCCCAAGCAGCGCCAGATTTTGAGTAGACATGACCGTTTCTAACATATCCCTGTCCCGTCTCTACTGACTAAGGCCCGCTTGCGCGGTTTCCTTGGCAGCCTCAAGTGCTGCATTATAATTTTGTATAAGTGCGTCAACTGAGGCGCTGGTCGCATCGAATATTGGCATCGGATAAACTCCGTAAAAAATAACCAGTGCAACAAGCGGATAGATGATTATTTTCTCGCGTTTATTCAAATCGAGAATGGATTTAAGCCGTTCTTTATCAAGCGCACCAAACACCACACGACGATAGAGCCAAAGTCCGTAAGCCGCAGACAGGATAACCCCACTGGTCGCAAAGAGCGCAATCCATGTATTGACTTGGAAAATACCCAGAAGCGTTAAAAACTCGCCGACAAATCCAGAAGTACCCGGAAGGCCCACATTCGCCATTGTGAAAATCAGAAACACAACAGCATAGTTTGGCATTCGATTGACAAGCCCGCCATAGGCCGCAATTTCACGCGTATGCATCCGGTCATAAACCACACCAACACATAAGAACAACGCACCCGACACCAACCCGTGTGACAACATTTGGAAGATGCCGCCCTGAATACCATTCGCATTAAGTGCAAACAGACCCATGGTTACATACCCCATGTGCGCTACGGATGAATAAGCAATCAGCTTTTTGATATCTTCTTGCATCAATGCAACAAGCGATGTGTATACAATCGCAATGGCCGACATTACAAATACGAGTGTAGCAAAATCTGCGCTTGCCAGTGGGAACATTGGAATTGAGAATCGTAGGAACCCGTATCCGCCCATCTTCAACAAGATAGCAGCCAATATTACCGACCCTGCGGTGGGCGCTTCCACATGCGCATCCGGTAGCCATGTATGAACAGGCCACATCGGCATTTTCACAGCAAATGAAGCAAAGAATGCCAGCCATAACCAAGTCTGCATTTGAGCAGGGAATGAATGTGCCAAGAGGCTTGGAATATCGGTTGTTCCAGCATCCCAATACATTGCCATCATTGCCAACAGCATCAAGACTGATCCAACAAGCGTGTAGAGGAAAAATTTAAAGCTCGCATAAACGCGGCGCTTTCCGCCCCAAATGCCGATGATCAGGAACATCGGAATAAGCCCAGCTTCAAAGAAAATATAGAACAAGACTAGATCAAGCGCGCAGAAAACACCGATCATGAAAGTTTCTAAGACCAGAAACGCAACCATGTATTCTTTAACGTTTTTCTTGACGCTTTCCCAACTCGCCAAAATACAAAATGGCATCAGGAAAGTTGACAAAATAACAAACAGAACAGAGATTCCGTCAACGCCCATATGGTACGCCATAAAGCCACTAATCCACTCGTTGCGTTCAACGAATTGGAAGCCAGGATTGGCGTTGTCAAAATTGATCCAAACGATCAAAGAAACCAGAAACGTAACAATCGTCGTGAATAGTGTAACGACTTTTATGTTGCGCTCTGCTATCTCGCCGTCAGTGTTAATCAGCAAAATGATTGCCGCCCCAACAAGAGGCATGAATGTGATCATGGAGAGGATTGGCCAATCGATCATTAGTGCGCTCCCCCAAACATCGACCAGCTAATCAAAGCCGCAATTCCAATCATCATAGCAAACGCATAATGGTAAAGATAACCCGACTGGAGTTTAACAACCTTGCCAGTAATATCCTGTACGCGTGCAGAAATTCCATCAGGACCAAACCCGTCGATAAACCAGCCATCACCACGCTTCCATAAGAACCGGCCAATCCACATTGCTGGACGTACAAACAGAAAATCGTATATTTCGTCGAAGTACCATTTGTTCAGCAAGAACTGGTATAAAGCAGGATGCTGACGCGCGAGTTCTTTTGGCGTCCCAGGTGAGCGGATATACATCAACCAAGACAATCCAAACCCTAACGCCATCGCAATAAACGGTGACCATTTCACCCATTTAGAAACCAAAGAATATTCGGTTAGCACCTTATTATTTTCGCCCGCGAATAATGCTTCACGCCAGAACCCGTTATACCAACCCTCATGATGCCCACCGGTTTCATGACCCATGAACGCGCCATAAAAAACAACGCCTGCAAACAAAGCACCAATTGCCAAAACGTAAAGAGGAATAAGCATGACATTTGGAGATTCATGCACATGGCTCATAACATCAGCCGAAGCGCGAGGCTTGCCGTGGAAAGTCATGAAGATCAAACGCCAGGAATAAAAACTCGTGAAGAGCGCTGCAATAACCAGAAGCCAGAACGAGAACATAGCAAACGCATTTTGACCCACAAAAGCACTTTCAATGATGGCATCTTTTGAGAAGAAGCCAGCCGTTCCAATATACGTACCAGGAATACCAAGCCCCGTTAGCGCAACTGTGCCGATAATCATCATCCAGTAAGTGCGCGGAATGTGTTTACGTAAACCACCCATACGGCGCATGTCTTGCTCATCTGAAACCGCGTGAATAACTGATCCTGCGCCTAAGAACAGAAGCGCCTTAAAGAATGCATGTGTGAAGAGATGGAAAACGGCAGCCCCATATGCGCCAACTCCAAGAGCCACAAACATATAGCCAAGCTGGGAGCATGTTGAGTAGGCAATCACGCGTTTAATATCGTTTTGAACAAGTCCAACGGTTGCTGCAAAAAACGCGGTAATCGCTCCAAACAATGTCACAACAGTAAGTGCAGTAGATGCGAACTCAAACACTGGAGACATGCGCGCCACTAGGAACACACCAGCCGTTACCATCGTTGCAGCATGGATAAGTGCCGAAACAGGCGTTGGCCCTTCCATCGCATCCGGCAACCAAGTGTGCAGCAGGAACTGAGCCGACTTACCCATAGCACCCATAAACAATAACAGGCAGATCGCAGTAAGCGCGCCTGCTCCGTCTAACGAGTAACCAAACAGATTGATGACTGTATTCTCATCACCCGCCACGCCTTCAACATTGGCAAAAATCGTGGAGAACTCAATCGTATTGAACAGGTAGAAAATACCAAAAATACCAAGGGCGAACCCAAAGTCACCAACACGGTTCACAACGAAGGCCTTCATGGCTGCTGCGTTTGCAGTTGGTTTCTTGAACCAGAAACCAATCAACAGATATGAGGCAAGGCCAACGCCTTCCCATCCAAAGAACATTTGCAACAGATTGTCGGATGTTACCAACATCAACATCGCAAACGTGAACAATGATAAATACGCAAAGAAACGCGGACGGTGCGGATCGTGGTGCATGTATCCAATAGAATACATATGAACGAGCGCGGATACGGTATTCACGACAACGAGCATCACGACGGTCAACGTATCTATACGGAATGCCCAATTTACATTGAAATCGCCTGAGCTAACCCACTGTAAAACAGGAACCGTAAAAGCCTCAGCGTCTGAAAATCCGTGAGAAATGAACGCAACCCATGACAAAACGGCAGATAAGATCAGCAATCCAGTTGTGATCAGTTCACAGCCTTTCGCACCAATAGAACGCGCGAACAGTCCAGCGATTAGAAAACCAATAAGCGGTGCAAATACGATGATGTGATACATGGTCTTACCCGTTAGCCCTTCATCGCGTTCACGTCTTCAACCGCAATCGAACCTTTATTCCGGAAGAAGACAACCAGAATAGCAAGCCCAATGGCTGCTTCCGCAGCCGCGACGGTTAGAACGAATAGTGCAAA
>CAZEPF010000011.1:10087-19284 GCA_964514045.1 uncultured Rhizobiaceae bacterium
TATCTGCCCCATCAAATCATTGAGGTGTTGGGAAAATGCTACAAAGTTCAAATTTACTGCCAACAAGATAATCTCGATGGACATGAGAATGATCAGGATATTTTTCCGATTAAGAAAAATCCCCAGCATGCCGATTGAAAACAGCACTGCACTTACTGAAAGATAATGTGAAAGACCAACTTCCATGTTTCAATTCATCGGGAAGCCTAAAGGCCCTCACCCGACTTTACCTTTCTCAGTTCAATAGCCTGTTGAGGATCCCGCGCAACCTGCACAGAAATATCCTGACGACGAACGCTTTCTTTGTGACGAAGGGTCAAAACGATTGCCCCAACCATAGCCACTAAAAGAATCATGCCTGCAATTTGGAATAAGAAAATATAATCCGTGTAGAGAATATTACCCAAGGCCTCGATGTTACGAATTTGCTCGGTATCAGGCACGGGTGCAGACGGTGAACTACTTGCGCCTGGCGCAACTGCCCAGCTTCCGATCACCGCAAGAAGTTCCGCCAAGACAATAAACCCAACCAATGCACCAACGGGCATATACTGCAGGTAACCTTCCCGTAGTTCAGCAAAATCCACATCCAACATCATCACTACAAACAAAAAGAGCACAGCAACAGCGCCCACATAGACCACAATAAGAAGAAGACCCAAGAATTCTGCACCAGCCATAATAAACAAACCGGACGCATTTACGAAAGTCAAAATCAGAAACAAAACGGAATGCACGGGATTACGGCACGAAATCACCATAAATGCAGAGCCAATCGCAACGATTGAAAACAGATAAAAGAAGATGCTTGAAACAACCATATCGCTATCTACCTGTAAGGCGCATCAATTGAGAGATTTCGTGCAATTTCACGCTCCCAACGGTCGCCATTCTCCAGCAATTTGTCTTTATCGTAGTAAAGCTCTTCGCGGGTTTCGGTTGCAAATTCAAAATTTGGCCCCTCAACAATCGCATCAACCGGACATGCTTCTTGGCAAAATCCGCAATAGATACATTTGACCATATCAATATCGTAACGAACGGTTCTGCGCGTGCCGTCATTGCCACGCGGACCTGATTCAATCGTGATTGCCTGGGCAGGGCAAATAGCTTCACAAAGCTTACATGCGATACAGCGCTCTTCACCATTTGGATAACGCCGAAGTGCATGTTCACCACGAAACCGCGGGCTTACAGGCCCTTTTTCAAATGGATAATTGATGGTTGCTTTTGGAGAGAAAAAATACCGAAGTGCAAGACCGAGCGCACTTACAAATTCTTTCAACAGCAATGATTTGGCAGCTTGTGCTAATCCACTCATTGGTCACCTCCAAATGAAGTAAGAACGATCATGCTGGCCCCCACCCTGTGACTTGAAGCACAACAGCAACAGCAACGACCATAAACAATGAAAGCGGAAGGAATACTTTCCAACCCAAACGCATCAATTGGTCATAACGGTAACGCGGCACAACTGCACGAACCATTGCCATACAGAAGAATACCAAAAGCATTTTGAAAATGAACCAAAATGCCCCTGGAACCCAGTTCAAGAACCAAACATCAAACGGCGGCAGCCAACCCCCCAAGAATAGGAGCGTTACAAGCGCACACATCAATTGAATTGCTACGAATTCACCGAGGAAGAAAAGCAGGAATAAGGTTGAGGAGTATTCAACCATATGTCCAGCAACCAGTTCTGATTCAGCTTCTGGAAGATCAAATGGCGGACGGTTGGTTTCTGCAATGGCAGAGATAAAGAACACGATAAACATCGGGAACAAAGGCAACCAATGCCAATCCAAGAAAGAACTTGGCATATCAAGATAATTTGTTCCCAGACCTGACTGCTGGGCCAGCACAATATCAGTAAGGTTCAAAGAGCCAACACAAAGCAGAACTGTAATGATTACAAATCCGATTGACACTTCATAAGACACCATTTGTGCTGCCGAGCGAAGCGATGCCAAGAACGCGTATTTGGAATTCGAGGCCCACCCCCCCATAATCACGCCGTAAACTTCGAGAGAAGAAATTGCGAATACAAACAATATGCCCAAGTTGAGATCAGCAATTGCCCAACCTTCATTGATTGGGATCACTACCCATGCAAGCAGCGCCAATATAGCAGAAACCATAGGCGCTATAATAAAGACCGTCTTGGACGCACTGGCAGGTAGTAGCGGCTCTTTAACAACAAACTTCAACAAATCTGCAAAGGATTGTAGCAGCCCCCAAGGGCCAACTACGTTTGGTCCACGACGCAATTGAACAGCAGCAAAAATCTTACGGTCTGCATAAAGAATGTAAGCTGTCATGATCAAGAGGCAGACAAGCAACAAGAGGCTTTGTCCAAAAATCACAATTGCGGGCCAGAGATATGAGAAAAGTGCTTCCATAACCCGCCCTATTCCGCAGCCTGTTGCATAGCACCCGAACGCATGGCGGAACACTCAGCCATAACCTTCGACGCACGAGCAATCGGGTTGGTAAGAAAATAATCACTTACAGAACTTGAAAGTGGCTTCGCAAGCGTCTTTCCAGTTTTCGATGGATTAAGTGCTTTCAATAAATCAGGTGAACCATGAGAAGGTAACTCATCTAATACCGCCATGTGCGGAACATCAGCGTAGAGCGCCATACGAAGTTCTCCAAGCGTATCAAATGGCAATGCGTGCCCAACCTTGGCCGAAAGAGCACGAATAATAGCCCAATCCTCTTTTGCCTCTCCCGGCGCAAAACCAGCACGAGACGTCATCTGAACTCGGCCTTCTGTATTCACATAAGTTGCAGATTTCTCTGTATAGGTGGATGCAGGAAGAATAACATCCGCACGATGGGCACCGGCATCACCATGAGTTCCCACGTAAACCGTGAACCCTTTGATGGAAGACATTTCAACTTCATCTGCTCCAAGCAGAAATAACAGCCCCATATCACCTAACATTGATGCAGTGTCTTTGCCTTTTGCAGAAGGTACAAACCCAATATCAAGAGCGCCAACCTGCCCTGCATCCGTATGCAATACCGAAAGACCATTCCAATCTTTTGTTATGACACCTGTGTCACCAGCCAGTTGGCCAATCAGTGAAAGTATGGAGCGCGAGTCAGATCGGTTAAGCGCATCTTGTCCGACAATGATCAGTGGCTTTTTTGCGCGCTTTAATTTGGATGCAAATTTGTTTTTACCAGATACTAAATCTTTAAGAACATCTACTTTGCTGCCAAGATCTTCGTACTCATAGCGAAGATCCCCCGCATTACCAATCACGCCAATGGGGTAATCACCCATTTTAACGCGTTTCAGAATGCGGCTGTTTAGAACAGCAGCTTCAAAACGGGGGTTTGCTCCGATGATTAATAAGGCATCAGACTCTTCAATGCCCGCAATACTGGCATTGAACAGATAGCTTGATCGGCCATTAGCAGGATCAAGAACACTGCCTTCAGCACGACAATCCATATTGCCGGAGCCAAGCGCCTCTAACAGTTTCTTCATTGCGTAGATTTCTTCAACGCCAGAGAGTGCGCCAGAAATAGCACCAATTTTTTCAGGTTTCGTATTCTTAACCGCATTGGCAACAGCTGTAAGAGCTTCGTTCCAAGACGCAGGTTGCAGTTTTCCATTACGACGAATGTATGGACGATCCAAACGCTGCGACTTCAAACCATCCCAAATGAACCTACTTTTATCAGAAATCCATTCTTCGTTCACATCTTCATGCAATCTCGGCATGATCCGCATAACTTCACGCCCACGAGCATCAACGCGAATGTTTGAACCCACAGCATCCATCACATCAATCGATTCAGTTTTGCGCAACTCCCATGGGCGCGCTGAGTCCTGATAAGGTCGTGACGTCAACGCACCAACTGGACATAGGTCAATTACATTGCCCTGCATCTCAGATGTCATTGCGCTTTCCAGATATGTAGTTATCTCCGCATCTTCACCACGACCTGTAAGGCCAAGCTCAGAAATACCAGCAACTTCTGTTGTGAAACGAACGCAGCGTGTACAATGAATACATCGCGTCATTTTTGTTCGAACAAGCGGTCCGATATATTTATCTTCGACAGCACGTTTATTTTCCGCAAAGCGATTGGAATCAATTCCATAAGCCATTGCTTGATCTTGAAGGTCACACTCGCCACCCTGATCACAAATCGGACAATCAAGCGGGTGATTGATTAGGAGAAACTCCATCACGCCTTCACGCGCTTTCTTCACCATTGGAGATCGTGTCTCAACAACAGGTGGTTCACCGTTAGGACCGGGTCGAAGGTCGCGAACACCCAAAGCACAAGAAGCCTGTGGCTTTGGTGGGCCACCCTGAACTTCAACCAGACACATCCGACAATTTCCGGCTATGGAAAGACGTTCGTGGAAACAGAAACGTGGAATTTCCGCTCCTGCTTCTTCACATGCTTGAAGTACCGTATAATGATCCGGTACTTCAGTTTCGTTTCCATCAATAATCAATTTTGCCATGGAGGCCTCATGTAGCGCGCAAAATGCCCTTAGCGCGGTTCCTTTCCGAACACCCTCACATACTCATCCCAGCCGCCTTTGGCTAGTGCTTTTGCCTGTTCAATCCAATTATCTCGCACAATTCTACCGGAAAAATTGAGGTAGTCGTCTACCCAGTCGATTTCAGCCTGTGACCAATCCGCGATTTGTTCGAAATGATACACACCCAAACCGTTCAAAGTCTCTTCTAACTTGGGCCCAACGCCTGAAATCCACTTCAAATCATCTGGTACTCCAGCCAATGGCGCTGGCAGGACATTTTGAAGCGCGGGAGATGATGCTCCTGTCGCTTCAATCGATTTTTCGACAATTGTTTTCTTATTTTTCTTCTTAGACTTCTTCTTTTTCGATTTACGGCACTTGCATGATTCGATTTTGGCGACTTCAGCCCGCAGCGCCTTCACATGTTTCTTAGTGCGCTTCTGCTTTGAACGAAGTTTTTTAACTTCTGACAAAAGCTCTTGGAGAAGATCTTCCAATTGCTTTTCAGAAATTTTTCTATTTGAATTTTTAGACATGCCCATACTCCTTACTCATCAGGGCGTGAACTAAATGCCCTGTTTTACTAATACACTTACTCACGCATTCCTTGCGCCAAATACTTCCAATTGAAAGCATAATCAGAATTTCCGTGCGCGTCGAGATAGTCAAGCCGAACCTTAGCTTCTTCCAGCGTTGGTAAATGCCCTTCCTCTACCCACCACATTACAAAGTGATGAGAGGACAGCGCATCAAACCATTCTTCTTTACGATTATAGAATTGCTTATGAACTGTATTCCAAACAAAATGCTGAAGCGCTTCTACGCTTTCCCAAACAGTTAGGTTTGCCGCATAATCAGGCCAAGGGGTCGGCATATCCATTGCATGACCAGAATCGTCAGCATGTATCCAAACAAACCCCGGCATCTTCGAACCAAGCGTGTTGATCTTGTTTAGATTATCCATGAAATCCGCAAATCGCGGATCATCATTTGTGTATCTTGGCTTGGCTATATTGAGTTCAGCGAGGTGCAATATAAATCAACGTGTCGCTTATTCAGCAGCCTGAAGAACTTTATCATTTACTGCACCATCTGAATCAGATCGCGAAGTATAAGCATCAATGCGCGCCTCGATCTCACCGCGAAAATGCGTGATCAATCCTTGAATTGGCCATGCAGCAGCATCACCCAATGCACAGATTGTATGTCCTTCAACCTGCTTGGTAACTTCAAGCAGCATATCGATTTCTTTTTTCTGGGCGCGACCCTCAGCCATACGCGTCAATACGCGCCACATCCAACCCGTACCTTCACGGCAAGGCGTACACTGTCCGCAGGATTCGTGTTTGTAGAAATAAGCAAGCCGGGCGATAGCACGAATGATGTCTGTTTCACGATTCATGACGATCACTGCTGCAGTGCCAAGGCCGGACTTCAAAGCAGATAAACTGTCAAAATCCATCTTGGTATCAATCATAACATCGCCGGGTACGCACCGAACAGACGACCCGCCGGGAATAACAGCCAGAAGATTATCCCATCCACCAATGATTCCACCACAATGGCGCTCAATCATTTCACGAAACGGAATCGACATTTCCTCTTCAAACGTACACGGCTTTTCAACATGACCGGAAACACAGAACAGTTTGGTTCCCGCATTACGCTCTTCACCAAACGAGGCGAACCAATCGGCACCGCGACGTAGAATAGTCGGAACTACAGCAACCGATTCCACATTGTTTACCGTAGTGGGACAGCCATACAGACCAACATTTGCGGGGAATGGTGGCTTAAGACGTGGCTGGCCTTTTTTACCTTCAAGGGATTCCAAGAGTGCAGTTTCTTCACCACAGATATATGCGCCAGCACCGTGATGAACATAAATGTCGTAATCCCAACCATGCTTGTTATTCTTGCCAAGCAAGCCCGCATCATAGCATTCATCAATCGCTGCTTGCAGCGCTTCACGCTCACGAATGTATTCACCACGCACATAAATGTAACAGGCGTTTGCATTCATGGCGAAACCAGCAATCAAACACCCTTCAATCAGCGTATGCGGATCATGACGCATAATATCGCGATCTTTACACGTACCTGGCTCGGACTCATCGGCATTGATCACAAGATATGACGGGCGCCCATCAGATCGCTCCGGCTTAGGCATGAATGACCACTTCAATCCAGTTGGGAAACCAGCCCCACCGCGACCGCGCAGACCAGAAGCCTTAACCTGATCAATCACCCAATCAGCGCCCTTGTCGATGAACTTTTTAGTTCCCGACCAATGGCCGCGTTTCATGGCTCCCTTCAATGATTTGTCGTGGAACCCATAAATATTAGTAAAAATGCGGTCTTTATCTTGAAGTGCCATTCTTGCCTACTTGTGGTGGTTAACGGGGCTTTTTACCAAATACTTTGATGTATTCAGCTTCTCCGCCCTTAGCGAGTGCCTTAGCCTGTTTGATCCAGTCGTCTCGTTCGATGCGACCTTTGAAAGAAAGCTCGTCATCAACAATCGCAACATCTGCTTTTTTCCATTTTGCAATTTGCGCAAAATGCCAGAAGCCCAAACCGTTCAGCGTGCCTTCGAGTTTTGGACCAACACCGGAAATCAGTTTCAGATCATCAGCCTTACCTTTTGGTTTTTTCAAACGCTCAGGACCGGCTTTCTTTGCAGGGGCTTTTTTCGCTGCCGCTTTTTTCGGAGCAGCAGTAGTTTTTGCAGGAGCTTTTGTTTTAACCGCAGCAGCCTTTGCAGGTTTTGCTTTTGCCTTAGCTTTCGGCTTTGCTCCAGCAGAAGCAGAGGCTTTAGCAGGTGCTTTTGACGCTACAAAGTTAGCCGGAGCGCTTGCAGCAGCACTTGATGCAGACGATGGCTCTGAGGACCACGCATCACGGTCTGAAACGCCTATTTTACTTGCAGCAACGGCAGCAATGCCACCTGCAGTTGCAGTGCCGGCCTTTGCAATGCTTCCACCACAAAACGCTTCATACAATCCCCATGCTGTTGCGATTGCCGCAAAAACTGAGATTATAATCAACGGCAACATTGAAACTGACGCGCTTAAAAAATACCAAGTCAACGCACCCGCGCCAACTCCAAGTATGATGCAAACCAAACGGCATCCTGTGCTACTCTCATTCATAATACTTCCCTCCAGCTATTATTATCAGAAACTATTTAGCCTGTTTGGCCAGTTCTTTTGCTTGCTTGATCCAATCATCACGCTCAATTCGACCCTTGAAAGAAAGTTCATCATCAACGATCGATACATCCTTTTTAGTCCATTTTGCAATTTGCGCAAAATGCCAGAAGCCAAGGCCATTCAAAACGCCTTCAAGTTTTGGCCCAATCCCAGAAATTAACTTAAGATCATCAGCCTGACCCTCAGGTTTTTTCAGGCGTATTGGCCCAGATGATGCAGCCTTTGCAACGGGCGCAACAGATTTGGTTGATTGACCTGATCTTACAGGGCGAGCCTTCTTAGTTGGCGCTAGCGGCTTTGCCTTGCTTGATGAAGATGCCGTAGCAACACGTTTTGTATTTGGATTATCTAAAAGTGTTGTCGCACCGCCGACAGGTGCAGAAAAATGACGATCGATCTGTGGACCCGGCTTTACTTCATCAGCTTTGCCAGCCTCAAACATATCAATGATTTCTTCAAGACGCTCGGGCGTTAAATCCTCATAGGCATCTTTGAAAATCATAACCATAGGCGCATTTACACAAGCGCCCTGACATTCAACCTCTTCCCAAGACAAAGTGCCAGCTTCATTGGTCTCAAATTGAGCATGACCAATCTTGCGCTGACATACTTTTATGAGTTCCTCAGATCCGCGCAACATACATGGCGTTGTCCCGCACACCTGAATGTGAGCCTTCTTGCCCACCGGCTTCAACATAAACTGGGTATAGAAAGTCGCGACTTCCAACACACGGATATACGGCATATCCAGCATGCCAGCGATATGCTCGATTGACGCTTTGGTTACCCATCCATCCTGTTCCTGAGCAATCATTAGCAATGGAATAACAGCCGATGCCTCACGGCCTTTCGGATATTTTTTAATCCAGCCTTTTACAACTGAAGTGTTCTGTCGGTTAAACGCAAAACTTTCGGGCTGGACACTGTCCTCAGCAAGACGACGAACGGACATATTAAGATGCCTCCAATTGCGGAGTGATAAAACACTTTGATGTTTGTTGAACGAGTGGTGATGTTCCCATCACATCGAATTTTTTACCAGCAATTTCCATACCCTTGATAATCTTGAGAGATTGCATACTGGTTCGCTGGCATTGATTGATAGCTGAGACAGCCTCAACCACAAATTTGGTTGTCACACTGCGACCGCGAAACCTCTCACTCTCATCCATATTCCCAACAGCTTGGGGGGAAAAGAACTGAGAAAATAGCAGACGGTTCTCAATCAGATGATCACAACGCGCTTGGTTTTCTATAATGCACATGGCCTTACCAGCAGCAACTTGCTGTCTTGATTTATCTTCAGCAGACGGCGCATACGGACCCACATCGCGTGATGTACACGCGACGGCCAAAAGCGCCACACATGAAACCAGCAGAGCCTGCCTCACCGGTCCACTTCCCCAAATACAATATCAAGAGACACCAAAATTGCTGAAACGTCTGCGAGCAAATGTCCACGGCACATGAAA
>CAZEPF010000011.1:19294-19973 GCA_964514045.1 uncultured Rhizobiaceae bacterium
GCTTGAAGATGCGCATAACCCGGTGCCCGAAGCTTGCAGCGATACGGCTTATTTGAACCGTCAGATACAAGATAGACACCAAACTCACCCTTGGGAGCTTCAACAGCACAATACACTTCACCCGCAGGCACGTGATAGCCTTCCGTATAAAGCTTGAAGTGATGAATAAGCGCTTCCATTGAGCGCTTCATCTCTCCACGCTTTGGCGGTACGACCTTGCCATCCTTGGAAGCAATCGGTCCCTGCCCGTCCGGCACACGAAGCTTTGCAATACACTGCTTCATGATTGAAACAGATTGGCGCATTTCTTCCATACGGATGAGATAGCGATCGTAATTATCACAATTCTTTCCAACGGGAATTTCAAATTCCATTTCGTCGTAGCACTCATAGGGCTGGTTGCGGCGCAAATCCCATGCTGCACCTGAACCACGCACCATAACGCCTGAGAACCCCCACGCCCATGCATCTTCTAACGACACAATGCCGATATCGACATTACGCTGTTTGAAAATACGGTTTGCAGTGAGAAGTCGGTCAATATCATCGACGACCTTCATGAACGGATCACACCAGTCATCAATATCATTGATCAACGCATCAGGCAGATCCTGGTGAACACCACCAGGCCGGAAATAGGCTGCGTGCATTCTTGCACCACATGCACGCTCATAGAACA
>CAZEPF010000011.1:19983-28057 GCA_964514045.1 uncultured Rhizobiaceae bacterium
CTTCAAAGCCCCAGAGCGGCGGTGTTAAAGCACCTACATCCATTGCCTGTGTTGTGACATTAAGCAGATGCGAAAGAATACGGCCAATCTCTGAGTATAGAACGCGGATCAACTGCGCGCGTCTCGGCACTTCAATACCGGATAGTTTTTCGACAGCCAAAGCAAACGCGTGCTCTTGGTTCATCGGAGCAACATAATCCAGACGATCAAAATAAGGTATCGCTTGGAGATAGGTTTTATGCTCAAGCAGTTTCTCGGTACCGCGATGCAGCAGGCCAATATGCGGATCAACCCGCTCTACAACTTCACCATCAAGCTCCAGAACCAAACGCAAAACACCGTGTGCTGCTGGGTGCTGCGGCCCAAAATTGATATTAAAATTACGGACATTATGCTCGGTCATTATTCACCCGCCTTTTCATCGCCGGGCAAAATATAGTCGGCACCTTCCCAAGGACTTTCATAGTCAAAATCCCTAAACTCCTGACGCAATTCAACAGGCTCATACACAACGCGTTTTTGCTCGTCATCATAGCGAACTTCAACATATCCCGTTAGGGGAAAGTCTTTACGCAAAGGATAGCCATCAAACCCGTAATCGGTAAGCAGACGCCGCAAGTCTGGATGACCCGTAAACAGGATTCCATACATGTCATAAGCTTCGCGTTCAAACCAGTCTGCACCGGGATAAACGCCTGTTGCGCTTTGTACAGGCTTTTCGGCGTCTGTGCGAAGTTTAACCCGAATACGGGTATTCATTTTTGGACTGAGCAAGTGATAAACAACTTCAAACCGCTCACGGTCACTCGGATAATCCACACCACAAATATCAATCATCGAGATAAATTGCGTACGATTGTCATCATGAAGAAATCGCAGAACAGGAATAATCGCATCACGTTTTACCGTGATTGTAAGTTCGTCATTATCGCGGTTGAGTTGATCAACATGACCAGACAATTCGCTTGAGACCAACTCTGCAAGCGTATCCATCGGGTTTACAATTTCTGCTGTGGCTTCAGACATCACTCTTCCCTAGCGCTCAATCGTGCCAGTACGGCGAATTTTCTTCTGCAACAGCATAACTCCATAGAGCAAAGCTTCGGCAGTTGGCGGACAACCCGGAACATAAATATCAACAGGAACCACACGATCACAGCCACGTACGACGGAGTAAGAATAATGGTAATACCCTCCCCCGTTTGCACATGATCCCATAGAGATCACATAACGAGGCTCTGGCATTTGGTCGTAAACCTTGCGTAATGCCGGTGCCATCTTATTGGTCAATGTACCTGCAACAATCATAACGTCGGATTGTCGTGGCGATGCACGCGGCGCAAATCCAAACCGTTCCGCATCATAGCGAGGCATGGACATCTGCATCATCTCAACGGCACAACATGCAAGACCAAACGTCATCCACATCAGTGAGCCCGTTCTAGCCCAGTTGATCAGATCATCGGTCGAGGTAACCAAAAACCCTTTATCGGCTAATTCGTTATTGATCTCACCAAAATACGCATCATCTGCGCCAATCGGCTTTCCAGTATTCGGATCAAGAATACCTTTTGGCTGAGGTGCTATTAGGGTCGTAGAATTCATATCAATATCCGAACTTTGCGATTAGGTATCAGTCCCATTCAAGGGCACCCTTTTTCCACTCGTATACAAACCCGATGGTCAAAACGCCTAAGAAAATCATCATAGAGATCAATCCGAACCACCCCAGATTTCCAAAGCTGACCGCCCATGGAAACAGGAACGCAACTTCAAGATCGAAAATGATGAACAGGATGGCAACAAGATAAAACCGAACATCAAATTTCATGCGTGAATCATCAAAAGCATTAAATCCACATTCGTAAGCAGATAGCTTTTCAGCGTCGGGATTTTGATGGGCAACAATGAAAGGAGCAACAACAAGTGCAATACCAATTACGATGCAAAGACCTGCGAAAATAACCACAGGCAAATATTCCATTAAAACGGCGTCCATTTAAGGCTCCCTAGCAAGCGCTCCGACAATACAACACAAGCGGTTGATTTGCCAGTGACGGGGTAACGCACCCGTTCAATTTTCGCAAGTGCACATTGGGTTGCAAACAAATGAAATAGACAAGGTTGAAAATGGTGGGCGTTGACGGGATAGAAACGCCGACCTACTCGGTGTAAACGAGTTGCTCTCCCAGCTGAGCTAAACGCCCTTAACCAAAGGCAGTCACAATATCACTATCACATCTGGTTTGTGAAAGTGGCGCGAGTGACGGGACTCGAACCCGCGACCTCCGGCGTGACAGGCCGGCACTCTAACCAACTGAGCTACACCCGCGCATGTTCAAAATACATCGAACAGGCGCATGAATTACGGTTTTGCTGATGCTAAGTCAAGCAGCTTTCAACCAACAAAACCAAAAACATCAAAGAAACTTAACGCTGTATCCTTCCAGACCCTCAAACACGGTAAAATCAGAAGTTTAGACTGATATCACGGTGCCCGGAATTACATCCTGCAAGGTATAAACCCAGTTCACGCGGCATGTTTTGCTGCTGACGAACGCCAATAGTGCCTTTAATCGCCTCATCATACTCATTGATCGACGCTAGAATATCTTGGCTAGACGCTTCAGCCCGCCAATCAACCTCGGCATCAAAGGCAGAAATTGCTTTAGCGGCCTCTGTAAGCGCTTTTTCTTTGTCCGGAGTTTTCGATTTCAATGCACGTCTTGCTTTACTAAGCGCCTTTTTAACGTCACTTGGTCCCTCAATATCACCAAACTGATCTTCAAGAGCCTTCACCTCATCCACCATTGTGGCAGGTTCTTGTGATTCGATACGGGCAACAAGTTCTTTAAGTGGTTCACCAAGTTCAACAAACGCACCATTACCTTCAAGCGTGGCTTGCAATTGAGCCACTTGCTCATAAGCCCCATCGACCGAACGGCGGTACTTTGTGCGTAAGGTTGTTTCTTCTTTTAGCAGCCCGCGGAACTTCTTATCTTTTTCTGCCCAGACCGCAGGAATAGAGGCTTCAAGCTGCTTCTTCTCTTCTTCAAGTGTAGCAATCTCTGTGTTGATGTTTTGTGTACGTGCTTCCGCATCTTCCAAACCACGCAAACGGCCAATTGAGCGTTTCAGGTCCTTCACCTTGCCATCAATAATACGCATCTCACGCTGTATCGAACGCACTTGTGTATGAAGCGGGCGATATTCACCAGACGCATCAATAACAACCTGCTCGGCTGCCAATGCCTGTTTGAGAAGATCAATTGAGTTTGCCGCATCTTCCGTAGATTTTGAGAAATCCTTGGCGATATCTTTCGGCAATGCACTGAGGTTCAGAGACTGTGCCTTAGAAATTGCAGCACGGATTTTTTCACCATCTACAGTGAATTTGTCATTTACATATTGCTCAACACAATATTGCAATTTTGGATTACGTGGCGGCGGTGCCGTTTCCGAGAGAAGCAGCGAACGGTTTGGTAGATAATTCACAAGGGATGGATATAGCCCAACGATTATCAGCGCCATAATCTGCAGTCCGATGAATGCGACGACACCCTTATACATATCAATGGTTTTCACTACTGCAGGTGCAACGCCCCTTAGATAGAATAACGCAAAACCAAACGGCGGCGTCAGAAATGAGGTTTGAATGTTCAGACCAATCATCACGCCTAACCAAACGGAGGTTACATTCGCAGACGGGTCAGCCAGCAGGATTGGCGCAACGATAGGCACCACAACAACAGCAATCTCGATGAAATCCAGGAAGAAGCCAAGAATAAAGATCACGGCCATTACAATGACGAATTTAGTCCAAAAACCGCCAGGTAGCCCCTCAAGGAAATGTTTTACCAACTCTTCACCACCAAACGCGCGGAACGCAGCCGTCAACATGGCGGCCCCCAAAAGAATGATGAAAACCAGCGAAGTGGTTTTTGCAGTTTCAATCATCACACCACGAAGTGTGTCTTCAATGACAAACGCCCGCCAGCCGCTCCAGACAAGTGATAATACCAAGGCACATGAAGCCAGCGCAGCAAGATAAATACCGAAGCGATCCCTGTCAGTTTGGATGTTTTTGACATTCGTATCAAAGTTGGAGACGCAATATGCAATCACAATCAACGATGCGAGTGCTATCCATACAGGCCAATATGCACGAGCTTGCCCTTCTTTTAAGCGATAGCCAGCCATGACCAATGCACCAGTGGCGCCAATCGCACCTGCTTGGTTCACTGTTGCCACACCAGTAATGATTGAACCTAGAACTAGGAAAATCAGTGACAGAGGTGGAATCAGAATCAGAAAGACACGCTTCCAAAAAGCAAAATCAAACTCACCGTCAAATCTAACAGCAGGCGCTGATTTTGGTTTGATCATCGCAAATACAAGAATGTACAGCATGTATATCAGAACAAGCACGATACCTGGTACAAATGCACCAAGGAACATTTCACCAGCACTGGTAGAACTCACATCGAATACCGTCGGCATCGATAATTCACCTGTGCTATCCTTGTATAAATTTGAGCGCAGTGTGCCTGCTTGGTCCGCCGAACCAGCAAGCTGGTCAGCTAGAATGATCAACACAATTGAAGGCGGAATAATTTGGCCAAGTGTTCCCGACGCTGCAATTGTACCAGTTGCAAGTGAAGGCGAATAATTATTACGCAACATTGCTGGCAGCGAAATCAGCCCCATCGCAACGACGGTTGCGCCAACAATGCCTGTTGTGGCAGCGAGCAAAGCCCCCACAAACACAACTGAAATACCCAAACCACCGGGCACGGGGCCAAACAATTGGGCCATGGTGATGAGTAGATCTTCAGCAATCTTGGAACGCTGAAGCATGATCCCCATAAAAATAAACAGCGGAATCGCTATGAGTGTATCCCTTTCAGGCACCCAATAGACCCCTCTGAGATTATTAACTCCCGCACTCAACCATTGCGATGGCCCACCGGAGTGAAAATACGCGTCAACACTTCCGGCGAATATATAGCCAGTTCCAGCAGCAAGACCGATCGTGAGAATAGCAGCGCCTGGCAAAGCAAACGCAACAGGATATCCAACCCCTAACGCAAATGCCAACATTCCAAGCAGAACAAGGAGAAAGAACAATTCCATGATACGTCGCTCCTAATGCGCTACTGAGGAAAATTCACGTTTGCCACTTTCTTCGCGATAATCTGCGACCGCTTCAAAGAAATAACTGACAAACTGAATTAGCATTGTAATGGCAAATACGCCTAAGAAGGCCGCCATCTGATATTTAACATACATTCCAACAGACCCTGTTTGTGTCACTTCAAAGTTCGTGACCGGACTATTGATAATGGAAGACTTGCCATTAAACCCGAAATAGATAATCACAAGGCACGTTGAGATGCCGAGCAGGATTGTGCCTACAGCATTCAGATATCCGCGAGTTTTAGACTGGAGCCCTGCGTAGAACACGTCAACGCGCACATGGCCATCTTCAAATAACGTGTAAGCAGATGAAAATAAGAAGAGCGCTGCATACCAATACCGCACGAGGTCGCTCATAAATGCTTGTTCATAGGAAAATACAAATCGCGAGATAACAATCAGAAGCTCTGCGCCAACAATAAGCAATGCAAGCCAAGTGAAGCCTAGCGTCCGCGTTACCATGGCAAGAAAAATGCCTAATATTATTAAAGGCACATGAATATACGTGCCAACAAATTGCGGGCGACCGAACTGCTTGGAAAGATCACTACTAACAAAATGCTGTAAAAGATTTTCAGTTCTCAAAAAGGCAATAGTGACATCAACAATGCCAACTAGGAAAACTGCCCAAAAACAGGCCCTTATAAGAAACACATTCGCTCTATGAATTCGATCTGCATCGTATCGTAAAGCGATATTTTTATTTTTGAAAATGTAGAAAATTCCTACCGCAAATGCGACTACATAAACAGCTATAGCAATTGGGTTGCCGGAAAATACGCCAGTTACGCCTACAGATAAATTGAGAACGTTTACTGTCAGAAATGCACCAACAAGTGTGAGAATAGACCATCCAAAGCAACGCACCAACAGTGCTGGATCCCCTTCACGTTCAACAGTTGCAACATTGCCAGACATCACATCCCCCCAAAACCTAAGTCCGTCCGAAGATTTCCTTCGGGTAAAAGTAATGACGGGGCCAAAAAGGCCCCATCAAAATCTTTAAATTAGCCGAGGCCAAGAACACGGTTACGTTGATTAACGAACGTGCCTTCGAACTGAGCCATTGTTCCGCCAATTTCACGAAGGCTTTTCTGGAAGTTGTCGTCAATCTCAGCAGCAAGTGCAGAGTGCGCGCGTGTTTCTTCGAACACTTCTTCCGCAGCTTCACCCATTGCGTCCCATACGTCATCGTTGAATGCACGTACCTGAACACCATGGTCGTCAATAAGACGCTTCATGTACTGGCCGTTAAGAGCCATTGCTTCTTCGAACTGAGCAGCATGTTCTTCGTTACAGCATGCTTCGATAACCGCACGCTCGAAGTCTGTGAGACCATCATAGAATGCACGGTTCATACCGAATGCAAGTCCACCACCTGGCTCGTGCATACCACCAGTGTAGTAGTATTTAGCCGCTTCGTAGAACTTCATAAAGAAGTCGTTATACGGGCCAACCCATTCTGTAGCTTCAATCGCGCCAGACACTAGGTTTTCATAGATCTGACCACCTGGAAGTGACACTGTAGATGCGCCAAGCTTGGAAAGCACAGAGCCACCAAGACCAGGAATACGCATTTTCAGGCCTTTGAAATCGTCTGG
Source organism: uncultured Rhizobiaceae bacterium (assembly GCA_964514045.1). Taxonomy (GTDB): domain Bacteria; phylum Pseudomonadota; class Alphaproteobacteria; order Rhizobiales; family Rhizobiaceae; genus JAALLB01. The sequence continues at coordinate 26,781 of CAZEPF010000011.1, forward strand.
TGATTCAATCTCTTTGTTGAACCAGCCACCAGCCTGTGTACCAGTTGCACCAGCCGCAAGAGATTTCAGACCAAACTCGCCTGAGATTTTGTCCCAAAGAGCCTGTCCACCGCCAAACTTGATCCAAGCATTCCACTCAACAGTGGTCATACCAAACGGTACAGATGTGAAATATGCAAAGCCAGGATGCTTACCAACCCAGTAATAGTCAGCAGCGATATATGCTTGTGAGTTGCCTGAAGCAACTTCGTCAAACACATCAAAAGCACCAACACGTTCGCCAGCAGCAAAGTACTGAACATTGATGGCACCATTTGACACTTCGTTAATGCGAGCTGCGAGACGCTGGGCCGAAACACCCAAGCCTGGGAAGTCGCGTGGCCATGTGGAAACAATAACCAGCTCTTTTGAAGATTGTGCAATTGCTGGCGCTGCCAATGTTGCTGAAGCAGCACCGGTGACTGCAGCACCTGTAAGGAACTTACGTCTATCCATAGAGATTTCTCCTCCGTATGTGAATTTAACACCAGTGCGCCTGCACCAGTGAGCTACGAGATATTAGAACTGTATTGAGAGTTCCTCCCCCTCATTTGTAAAGATAGGTTACGCAGCAAGATAAGGCAATACGCGCTTGTACGGTCAAAATCAGTAAAACTACTGATTTGGTAAAACAGACATTTTGCGTAACAACTAAGCTGGGAATAAATCCTTTTCACAGGATTATCGGAGAAATCATGACGTTTAGAACAAAGTTGATCGCTGTTGCCCTGCTTCCTGTGATTTTAATATCGCTGGCGGTGTTGTTGTTGATTGATGCTCAATCACGAAACTTGGCAAAATCTCAAGGTCAGGTTGTGGAACAAATGATCCGCGATTCTAAACGCGCCGAACTTCAAAACTATCTGAAACTTGCTCGAGCAGCTGTAGAGCCTTTCTACCAATGGGATTATGTTTCAAGGTTACAAGCACAAAAACAAGTTGCAGACGTTATCACTAATATGACGTTCGGCGAGGATGGATATTTTTTCGTATCACGTAGTAATGGCCGTCCCTTAGAAAACCCCCTTCTTCTTGAATTGGATGGTCAGGAAAAATTTGGTCCTTACGGTAAAGAGATCGCCTTACTGTCAAAGGGTACAATTCAAAGCAACATCCATGGCACCGAGTTTTTTCAATACGATTGGAAGAAGCCATCAACCGGAAAAACTGAACCTAAGATTGCCATGTCTGCTCACCTTCCAAATTGGGATTGGATCATTGCCTCTGGCTTATATACA
>CAZEPF010000012.1:0-27000 GCA_964514045.1 uncultured Rhizobiaceae bacterium
GCTCGAACCACCGCATCAGCCGTTGTTTTGGCAACAGAACTTGCCCTTGCCATCACGATGTCCGCCTCAAGTGCTGCATCGGGATAATCTATCCAGTGATAGACACACCGACGGCGTAGAGCTTCATGAAGATCTCGCGTTCTATTGGATGTGAGCACTACAACGGGTGGACGGCTTGCTCGAACTGTTCCGGTTTCTGGAATTGAGATTTGAAAATCTGACAAGAATTCCAGCAAGAACGCTTCAAATTCATGATCAGAACGGTCCACCTCGTCAATCAGCAAAACGCAATCATCCGGGCTTTGTAATGCCTCAAGCAGCGGACGTTTCAGCAAAAAATTGTCTGCATAGATATTGACGAAATTATCTTCGGCTTGGCGAATAGCGAGCATTTGCGCTGTGTAGTTCCATTCGTAAAGCGATGATGAAGCATCAATGCCCTCAAAACATTGCAGCCGCACTACACGCCGACCCAAAATAGACCCAATAGCTTTTGCAGCCTCTGTCTTGCCAACACCTGGCGCACCTTCAAGAAGAAGCGGTTTTTGCAATGCAAGCGAGAGATAGCCTGCTGTCGCCAATTCCATATCCGCAATGTATTGCGCACCCACTAGAGCAGATTGTAACTCTTGCGGATTGTTAATGCCGGATATTGAATGACGAACCACCATGCTTTAGCGCACTCCTTGCGGGCGAGCGCCGCCATTGGCAAGAATGCCACGTAATACTTTTTCAGGTGTAATTGGCAATGTATCGCACCGCACGCCAACAGCATTATAAACTGCATTGGCAACCGCAGGCAGAAGCGGATTGGCACACATCTCACCGGGGCCTTTACCCCCAAAAGGCGCACCTTCTGCAGGTCTTTCAAGAACCGCCAGATTGTGATTTACAACCTCACCCGGCCCCGGCATTAAATATTCGTTGAAGTCCGTTGGCCCGTGATTTCTATCCGGATAATAAGGCTCTGTTGTTTCATAGAGTGCATGGCTGATGCCCATCCATGCACCACCGACAAGCTGTTGCTCCACCATTTTGGGATTAAGCGCGCGACCTACTTCATAGGCTGAATTGACTTCCAAGACTTCGACTTCACCCGTCTCGTCATCCACTTCAAGATCAAGCACCACCGCTGCGTGGGCAAAACAAGATACTGGCGTCATCTCGCCTGTGTCAGGATCAACATCAGAGGTGGGAATTAGGAAAATACCCCGTCCAGAAATTGTACGCCCCTGACTGAATTGCGCGGCAATCGCCGTGTCAGCAATCGTGATCGACCTTGATGGCGCGCCTTTAACCTGAATGTTGCCATTGCCGTCGGTTTCAAGGTCATTGACGCTGACCTCAAGTTCATCAGCAGCAGCCTCTAACATCACGTTACGCGCTTCTTTTGATGCCTGGATAACGGCATTCCCAACACGGTGCGTTCCGCGCGAGGCAAACGACCCCATGTCATGCGGCCCACTATCGCTATCTGCGGTGTCGACATACACGTCACTAAGTGGCACGCCTAACGTTTCTGCCGCAATTTGTCTGGTAACAGATTTCATACCCTGCCCCAGATCAATCGCAGATAGGGACACCATAAACTTTCCGTCTGGTGTTGAATGAACCAATGCCTGACTTGGATCTCCACCCAAATTCATGCCAATGGGATAATTGATGCATGCAAAACCACGCCCCTTATGAATAGTCATATCAGCGTCTCCCTCTGCCAGAAATAAATGGGGAACTGCCCGGGCGGCGCGTTCCACGTTGAAAATCACCGGCTGGTTTATACGGTTCTGCAGGAATTGGTGTTGGTGCCGCTGGCGGTGGAGAAGAGACAGCTGGTTGCGGGGGCACATAAGATGGAGCCGGATATGATGGCGCAGGTGCCGCAACGGGTGGTGTTGGTTGTGCTGCTGCGGGGGCTTGTTGCGGGGTGGAACTGCCAGAACCATTGGACGGTGGCACAAGATCAGGACGCGCAAGCTCTTCTGGTGCAACCGTTGTCATCACCGTGCTAGGACCGATAAACTGAATTGTAGAAGGCGGCTTGGTAGACATTGAACCATTAACTGCCGGTTCTGCTGGCACTTCACGTGTTCGGCGCTCACCAATTTTACCCACATTATCAATCATGGTTGCCGGAATCTCAGCGCGCGCTCCGCCGCCATCTTTCAAACTGGACATCGCACTGTATTGAGCGGCAATGGGCCAAGAGGCCTTTTGAGCGGCAACTTGTGCACACTCGATCAAGGCGCAGTTCTTTGCCAGGCGACGATGGGCTTTCATATCGCCATCGCGGTAGGCATTTAATATCCGAAGTTCGATAGGGTTCATCCCAATCTTCTCGGCAACTTTGTCCATATGACATTCAATGGAAAAATCAACGCCTGTAATACCAAATCCACGCATCGCAGTTGCTGGCGTGCGGTTGGTATAAACGCAATATACATTCGAGGAGACATTCGGGATTGTGTAGGGCCCCGGAAGATGGCCTGTGCCTTTTACAATCGCGTATGAGGATAGTCTTGTATATGCACCGGAATCAAAAAAGCCTGTAAACTTGCGAGCAACAATGCGGCCATCATTCATGACACCGTCTTTTATGCGCCACCGCTCGGCACCGCGTGGTGCCCCAACCTGCATTTCTTCTTGACGGTCATAAGTGTATTTAACAGGTTTGCCTGTCAGCCTTGCGCCAAGGACGGCAAGTGGCTCATGTAAAGAATCTACCTTGCCACCAAATCCACCGCCAACTGTACCACCTACAAAATGTAACTTGCTTGATGGCATCTCTAAAAGTTTTGCAGTGGTACCAAGGGAGAAAAACAAAGCCTGCGTGCTAGTGTAACAGACATAGCGATCATTTTGTTCGGGCGCTGCAATAGCACCACAAGTTTCGGTGGGTGCTTGTTCAATTGGAGACATCTGATATTCCCCTTCAACGATATGATCCGCTTGTGAAAATGCCTTTTCAACATCGCCAAACCGCAACTTCTGGTGGTCATAAAGCTCGTGATAATCGAAGGTATTATTAGGGTATTCGTCATTCACTACAGGAGCATCAGGATGCATTGCCTCTTCTACATCCAGAACATGTGGAAGAATTTCATAGTCCACTTGCACCGCTTTACAGGCATTTCGAGCCTGCAATTCGGTTTCGGCAACGACCGCAACAATTGTCTCACCTACGTATGAGACTTTGCGCCCTTGCAATAACGCCTCATCATCGCGACCAAACCCAATCAGCGATAATAGCGTATTGATGTTATGCGGCACATCTTCCGGTCTTATTACGCGAATGACGCCTGGCATTGTTTCTGCTGTCGATGTATTGATTGAACGAATTCTCGCGTGATGATGCGGAGACCGCACGCACTTGAGGTGCAACAGCCCGTCAAACTTGTGATCGTCAAAATACGGAGAGCGCCCTGTAACGTGCCCTAAAATATCCTGCCGAATTTCACCCTTACCAACCGTGTTTAGGTTGTCGTCACGTTCATCAGCAAACAGGTCTTTTCTGAATTCGATTGAAGACATTAGTAAGTTCCTCCACGCATTTCAGACGCGGCTTGTAAAATCGTATCAATGATCGGCTCATACCCCGTACAGCGACAGATATTTCCAGAGATAGCTTCGATGACTTCGTCGCGACTTGGATTAGGGTTCTTCTGCAAAAGGGCCTTTGCCGCCATCAACATGCCAGGCGTGCAATATCCGCATTGCGCTGCAAAGTTTTCCATAAACAATTTTTGTAAGGGATGAAGATTTGGACCATCTGCCATGCCATTGACGCTATCAAGGCTTCGTCCTTCAACCGTCTCCGCAAGTGTAAGGCAACTCAGATGCGGCTCACCGTCGACCAGGATTGTACAAGTGCCACAAGTTCCCTGACCGCATCCGTATTTTGCGGTCATATCCCCGACATCACGGCGCAACACATCAAGCAGATTTGCACCTGAATTTGCAAATACCGAAACGGCTTTTCCGTTTAACTGAAATTGTATTGGTGTTTTACTCATCACACTTGTCCCTCATTCAAGAGCAATCGGCGCAGATGCACAGGGGCAACCTGTGAGCGATACCAACTGCTGGCAATAGCATCATCAGGCGGTGACAGATCGTGTGCCAATGCTTGAAGTGCGGCTTGAATACCGGAGGCATCAAGACTGGCGCCTTCTAAAGCTGCTTCGGCAGATTTTGCACGCATTGGCGTGTTTCCCATTGCCCCAAACGCAAGTCTTGCATTCGATACCCGTCCACCTTGAAGTGCAAAGGACGACGCAATTGACATGACTGATATGCCTTTAGGTTTTACGCGACTTACTTTTTTGTATCGGAAGTCAGCCCCATTTGGCTTGCGGATACTGACTGAAGAAATAATGCCTTGTGTGGAATCCCGTGTTTGAAGAAATTGCTCAAGGTCTTGCTCTGTTCCATTATTTGCCAAAACCTTGCCGTCTAAAGCCAGTAGAGCGACGACGAAATCTCCATAGGGATGACGGGCAAATAGATTGCCGCCAACCGTTGCCATATTGCGTATTGCAGGCCCGCCAATGGAGCGGGCAACAGGTGCTAAAAATGCTAGATTATGGTTGGAAATCACCGATGCCATCGTAACCCCTGCACCGATTTTGATGCGGTCACCAGCATCTGTAATTTGCGTCAGGCTTGCATCCGTTGAACGAATGATTTTGCCAAATGTGTTGTCACCATAGTTAAGCGCTCGCATTAACAAAGTGCCGCCACCAAAATAGACAGAGTTTTCATCTAAGGCGTTTGACGCTTGGTCAATATTATTGAATGTTTCTACCGGGATCATGATGCAACTCCCTGTTCCAATGCGGTACGGATTGCTTCAAATCCAGATTCGTAAATGCCTGATCCAACAAGATTGCTCAGTTCGTCCTCACGCCCTGATGGCGTATCGAACCTGCCTTCCCATTCCCAATATGTCTCATCCGTATCGGTCACCGGAAAGAGCCGCACATGCGATACATAATTGAAAAGCGGAATGGGTGTGTCCAACAAACAGTAACTGTAGGTCAGTTCAAGATCAGACAGGGAAAGCAATTGCTCGCGCAGTTCTGCACCATCTTCAAGCTTGAACTTTCGAATACATCCAACCCGGTCCGCAGGGTCTGAACGCTCAATAGCGCTTTGAGCAATTGCCGGATGCCACTGATCGTGACCATTGAAATCACGCAACATATCCCACACATCCTCGATGGGTTTTTGAATGACCGTACTACGAAGGACTTTCACCATATCAACTACCGAAATGCCTTTTCAAAGCTTCAAACCCGCCAGCAAAAACATTGGTCGAAATGCCATCCACCAGATCGCTTTCAACATCGGCATCACAATTAAACTCAGCCGACCATTCAGCAAAACACCGATCACCATCAGTAATTGGGGTTAGTCGCAGTGTTGCAATGTAATCTGTGAGAGGCATTGGAGATTCCAAAATACCGTAGGTACAAAACAGGTCATAGTCACTGAGACCTAATAATTGCTCCCGAATATTGTCACCGTTTTGTAGATTGAAATTGCGGATACAGCCGATCTTGTCTGAGGGAAGCGCATCTTCGATACGGCTGTCGCGAATGCGCGGATGCCATTTTGGCAAGCCGTTAAAGTCACGGACACGCTCCCAGACTTTAGATGCTGACGCATCAATCACACTGGATACATATGCGCGCGCCATTATTTCTTCTCCCCATCAGATTTGCCAGACGGCTTTTTGCTGCTCGCTTCTTGTCTTTTGATCTCGGAGGCTGCACGCGTCATATCACTTGCATCACGGAAGATCGTAGACTTGGCGATGTTTGATCCATCCAGGCCAATGTCTGATAGTAGGCTATCAACCATCGGTGCTTGAACACGATAACGAAGAGCTGAGTTCATCACCTCATCTGTCGGGTTAGATCCACCTCCTCCACTGGAACCAGAGCCACCATCACCATCGCCGCCGGTCCAATCCAAGCCTTGAGTACCGCTGCCGCCCAATTGCATAATTTTGATATCATTGATTTTCTCAAGTGGTTTGGCAGATGCACTGACAATGCCTTCGACATGCTCAAGCATTTTGCGCTTGAAGAGTGAGTGTCGCGCTTCATCCGTGAGCACGTTCTCGGCTTCATTGATGAGTTTCTGCGCTTCGGCTTCAACCGCTGCACGTACTTTTTCAGCCTCTGATGCAATGCGTTTTTCGTCTGCAAGCTTTTCTGCCATGACGACATCAACACTACGGCGGCGATTGGCCACTTCGGTTTCTTCAACCGTTTTGGCTTTTTCTACTGCCTCGATTGCACGAGCGCGCGCATTTTCAGATTCCACCTGAGCAGCACTTTCTTCTAGTGATTTTTTATAGAGTGAAACCGCTTTATCCATAAGTGCTGTTTCAACTTCTCTTTCGCGTTCAACCTCCAAACGACGGCGTTCTGTTTGATGAGAGATCCTCGCTTCATCAAGGCCGCGTTCAGAAGATATCTGCGTACGCTCAATGTCTTCTTGCGAGGCAATTTCAGCTTCACGCAGCGCTTGCATTCGGGCAATCTCTAGCTGTTCGGTTGCACGTTTACGCTCGATACGCACCGCATCAATTTCTTGATCAGATGTAATACGCTCTGCTTCGATTGCCTTTTCTTTAGCAACACGGGCAGCTTCCAAAGCTTCATCGGCAGCAACTTGCGCCGTATCAATTGCTTTATTGCGCTTGATCTCGAGGCTTCTGATTTTCTCATCACGAGCAATTTGCTCTTGAGAGGTTTCTTGCTCCTTAGCGATGCGCATTTGCTCAACCGCGCGGCGGGATTCAATCTCGGCAGACTGAACATTTTCATTCTGGCTGATCTCGCTTGAACGGATGGCAGCATCTTTGCTGATCTCTGCAGCCTTGGTGTTTTCTTCCTCTGCTATACGGGCAAGACTGATCTTTTCTTTCGATTTGATCGCAGCTTCATCCACCGCATGATTTCTTGCAATCTCACGCTGACGAAGATCTTGCTCGTACGCAATGCGCTCTGCAGCAACGCTTTTCTCTTTTGCAATGCGGGCTGCTTCAGTTGCCTGTTGTGACGCAATCTCTGCTTCTTCCAAGATTTTCTGGCGTTCAATTTCGCGTTCGCGAGTGCCCCTATCCGCCTCAATACGCTCTGCGTTAATTGTGCTTTCCTGAGCAATACGAAGCCTTTCTGCAGCTTCCTTTGCTTCGATTTCTGCTGTTTGAACGGCCAGGTTACGCGTGATCTCACGTTGCTTGATCAACTCTTCCTGTTCAATCCGGCTTTGGCTGATTGAATGCTCTTGAGCAATTCGGGCCTTCTCGGTTTCTTCACGCGCTGCAATGCTTGCTGCGTCAATAACTCTTTGACGTTCAATCTCGCTTGCTTGTGTGTCCTTGTCTTTGGAAATACGGGCTTCGGTAAGTTCCTTCTCCTGAAGGATACGAGCTTTTTCAATTTTTTCTTTTGCAGCAATCTCAGCAGAATCTGTAAGTTGCTGAGTTTTGATCCGCTCTTCCTTGAGAGTTTTCTCTTGAGCAATCCGAGCCTTTTCAATCTTTTCGCGGCTGGTGATTTCAGCCTGATCAACGACACTTTGACGCTCGATCTCCAACTGACGCACTTCGCGTTCTGAGGCAATTCTTGCTTCGGAAATCTGGCGCTCATTTGTAATCTTTGCGGTCTCGATTGCTTCGCGATTGACGATGCTTGCCTGTTCGGCTTCTTTTTCACGTTCAGCGCGTTCACGAACAAGTTCAGCTCTTTGCTCTGCACGGCGGAATTCAACATCGCGCTCTTGATTAAGACGGGCCTCTTCGCTTTCGCGTTCTATTTCCAGTGCCTGTTTTTCAGCTTCGAGATTACGGGCGCGTATTTTGATCATTGCATCTTGTTCAATGTCATTTCGAAGCTTGCGACGCTTTTCGATGGATTCAATGACAGCCGTTAAACCTTCTGCGTCAAACGTGTTGGAAGGATTGAAATATTCAATGTTACTTTGGTCAATGTCAGTGATCGCCAAGCTCTCAAGCTCAAGACCGTTTTTATCAAGACCCAGTTGGGCTGCTTCCAATACTCTTTGAACATAGTCATGGCGTTGCTCATGCAATTCGGCCATGGTCATTTCTGATGCCACAGAACGCAAAGCAGAAATAAACTTACCAGACAGAAGTGAGTGAATGCGTTCTGGTTCAAGAGTACGACGACCAAGCGTTGCGCCCGCTAATGAAACAGCTTCGCGTGTCTGCGCAACCCGCACATAAAACTCAGCTTCAACATCAACACGCATACGGTCTTTGGTGATCAATGCATGATCTTTTTCACGAATGACTTCCAGTTGAAGCGTATTCATATTGACGGGTGTGATGTCATGAATAATCGGCCAAACAAATGCACCGCCATCAATCACAACTTTCTCACCGAGAAAACCCGTTCGTACGAAAGCAACTTCTTTCGTTGACCTGCGGTACAGCCAATTCATAACCCAATAGAGGATGAAGATGACGATAACGGCTACGATAAGCCAAAGGATCAATTGTCCAATAAGTTCACCAGTCATAATAACTCTCCTATTAGCTCTTCATGCCAATTTGTTTGAATTTCTTAGTTTGCTCTGTCAGGGCAATTTCTGTTGGCAATCTCTCCATTGAGGATGCGCCATAGAACCCGTGACAATTATCAGTTCTCTGAAGAACGTATTCAGCGTCTTCCGGCATCGCTACCGGGCCGCCATGAACGAGAATAATAGCGTCCGGATTGACGGCGAGAGCCGCCGCTGACCATTCGTTCACCAGACCAGGGGCCTGTTCCAACGTCACGCCTGTTTCAGCACCAATGGACCCCCCTGTCGTCAATCCCAAATGGCACACAATGATATCCGCACCTGCTTTTGCCATAGCGGCAGCATCTTCAGCGGAAAATACATAAGGCGTAGTGAACATATCTTTTTTATGCGCCATCGCCACAAGGTCGACTTCAAGCTGATACGACATGCCTGTCTCTTCAAGGTTGGCTCGGAAGTTACCGTCAATCAGGCCAACGGTCGGGAAGTTTTGGATACCGGAAAATCCAGCAGCCTTTACCTCATCAAGGAACTTGTCCATCAATCTGAAAGGGTCTGATGCACACACACCAGCAAGAACAGGCGTGTCGGATACAACGGGCAAGACCTCGCCTGCCATTTCCATGACAACGGAGTTTGCATCCCCATAAGGCATTAGGCCTGCCAAAGAACCGCGACCAGCCATCCGGTAGCGGCCGGAGTTATAGATGACAATCAGGTCAATACCGCCAGCTTCTTCGCATTTTGCGCTCAAGCCGGTTCCAGCTCCGCCGCCAATGATCGGCTCGCCTGAATCAATCATTGCCCTGTATTTTTTCAAAAGTTCTTTACGCTCGAACATTATTAAGCTCCTACCGAATTTTGTCTGGATGATGCAGAGTGAAACCCTTTGAACGTCGAAATGACGTGGTGTCCAAACTCCGGATCGTTAATGTTAAAAGGCAGTCGAACCAATTGCCTGTTTGAATTCTGTCGCACAGTTGATTCAAGCGCATCGAAGAGCGCCTTATTTGCTGCGGGATCATGAAATGCCATGCCCGGTGCATCCAGTAATGAAACGCCACCTTCTGGAATATAAAAACGAACAGGCCCCGTCATTTCGTTGAGCCGTTCCCCAATCCAACGCCCCATCTTCTGGTTTTCATCCGGCGTGGTACGCATCAATGTGATTTGTGGATTATGTTCATAAAACAAGCGTCCCTTGTATTTTTCAGGGACGGTTTCTGGTGCAGCAAAATTGACCATGTCCAATGCGCCACAAGCGCCGATATACGGTAAACCAGCACGAATAGAGGCGCCAAAGCGATCTTCATTTGCAGCGAATACACCGCCCATAAACATGTCGCATATTTCAGTGGTCGTCAGATCAATGACAGCGCTCAACATACCGCTATCCAATAGGTTTTCCATGGACCGCCCACCAACACCTGTCGCGTGAAAGACCAGACAGTCAAAGTCATTTTCCAAGGCTTCCGAAACCTGTTGAACGATGGGGGTTGTGACACCAAACATGGTTAGCCCAATGGCAGGTTTGTCTGAAGTGTTGGCGGGCGCACTCATCCGTCCTTTTGCCATTCCGGAGATTGCGTGCGCAGCGTTACTTAACACTTCTCGTGTGATCGTATTGATGCCTTGAACGTCTGCCACAGAATGCATCATCATAATGTCGGAAGGCCCGACATATTGTTCCACATTGCCGGATGCGACTGTGGAGACCATTACTTTTGGAACACCGACTGGCAGCGCTCTCATTGCAGGTGTTGCAAGCGCAGTTCCACCCGATCCTCCAGCAGATATAATACCAGCGACGTTATTTTGCTGGGCCATCCATCGTGTGAAAGCTTGTGTCATGCCTGCAACAGACGTACCGCGATCTCCTGTAAATACACCTGACGTTCCTCTTGGGTGAAAGCCTGCAATTGTATGAGGTGGAATTTCTGCACCGGAAGGTTTGCCGGACGTTGACAAATCCACCATCTGAACATTGAGGCCGTAGCCTTTAATGATATCGCGGATAAAGCGTAATTCTTCACCTTTTGTGTCCAGCGTCCCCGCAACCAGAACACGCGTACCAACGCCTTGCGTTTTGGCCGAATACGGTTCCAATGCCGCGCCTGCAAGTGATGGTGCGACCGTCATTGTGCGGGCACCACCCTCAATTATCCTTACAGGTACAGACTGTGTCCAACGAGTCGGAATCTTGGGATTGGACATGTAGACTTTTGACGGACGGTTTTCTTCAGCCGTATCTTCCCGACCAACATCATCTAAATATGTGTCTTCATCATGCGCATGACGACCAACCCCGAGCAGCGATTGTTGCAAATCACGGTCGGCCGCAAGAATGCCTGAGTCCATGACGCGATTGATCTGACCATTGACCATGATTGCTACTTGTTCAGAGACAGCAGTAGCAACACCGATATTTTGTTCGATTACCAGAACATCAATATCGCCTTCTTGCCCAAGCCTGATCAGCATGTCTTTCACCTGATCAACTATGACAGGGGCAAGCCCTTCTGTTGGCTCATCCATGACAAGAAGCTTGGGGTTCAAAAGTAAGGCGCGGGAGATAGCAAGCATTTGCTGTTCACCGCCAGATAGTTGCGCGCCCCCGTTTGTTTTGCGTTCAGCAAGCCTCGGGAAGGTTGAGTAAATCCGCTCAATCGTCCAGTTTTTGCCACGTTTGGCAACGAGTTTCAGATGTTCATCAACGGTAAGCGACGGCCATAAACGACGCCCTTGTGGCACGTATCCAATTCCAGAGCGTGCTATTTGTGCGGGGTCTTGGCCAACAATTGATTTGCCATCAAAGGAAATCGTACCCGATGAGGCAGGTTCCAACCCCATGATCGCCTTACACAGCGTAGTCTTGCCCATGCCGTTTCTTCCAACCACCGACAGAACACCATGATTGAGCGTCAGATCAACGCCCTGCACTGCATGTGACTGGCCATAATAAACATTAAGGCCTTTGATATCGAGAATTGGAGTTTGGCGATCAACCATGCCCATCCCCCAAATATAATGCCTGTACTTCTGGATCTTCTTCGATCTCCGCAGGCTTTCCTTCTTTGAAGATGCGTCCGTTATGCATCATCGTCACACTTTCAGATACGCGCAGGGCAACGTCCATATCATGTTCGATAATGATGAAACCCATATTGGTATGAAGGCCGTTCAAAATCTCGATGAGTTCTGAGCGCTCGGTTGGGGAAAGACCAGCCGCTGGCTCATCAAAAAGAACAAACCTTGGCGCCCCAGACAAAGCCATCGCAATCTCTAACTGGCGTTGTTGTCCGTACGATAATTCAGCCACGATTGTGTTTCTTACATCTTCCAGATGAACGACTTTAATCAATTCTTCTGCTGATGCGACTAGCGCATCATCACGGCGGGCACGCAAGAAAGAAAACCGCTTTTGCGATACCCCAACACAAGCAAGATAGATGTTATCGAAAACACTGAGACCAGAAAACAAAAGTGAAATCTGATAGGTCCGTCGTAATCCTCGACGAATCCGCTCGTAAGCTGGGAAGGCCGTGATATCCTCACCAAAGAACCTGATAACACCATCGGTTGGTAGGAAGTCGCCCGTTACGCAATTGAATAGCGTTGTTTTACCTGCACCATTTGACCCTAAAACCGCGCGTCTTTCCCCCGGCTTTACAGAGATCGAAATATCACTGAGCGCTGCAAGAGCGCCAAAGTATTTGGACAATCCACGAAGCTCGATTGCATTGCCAGTTCCGGTTCGTTGCATACGGTCGGACATATTCGTCTTATCAGTTATCGGAGATGAGACGTGCGCGTTCATAAGCCACCTCCGTCTCTATCCAGCAATGGATCGCGCTTGCGATTATTCTTCCAACGTTCCCAAAGGCCTAAAATGCCATCAGGCGAAAAGAAAACGATAATCAAAAACCCAAGTCCAATAAGCAATTGGAAACGGTCGCCACTCATGCCGAGTGACACAAGAATATCAATTGCGAACGTTTTTAGGATTACGTAAATAAATGCGCCAATGAACGGGCCAATAGGCTTTTTCATACCACCAATTACGGTAACAACTAACACGTCAATAACCGGTCCAACGCCAATGGTTCCTGGTGAAATTTGACCCGATTGCCACGTGAGAAGAATGCCGCCGATACCCGCAATCAAAGCGGCAAACGCATAGGCTGCAATCCGATGTGCTGTTACGTTAAACCCCAAGGCTTCCATGCGACGCGCATTATCGCGCACACCTTGTAGCGCTAATCCGAACGGTGCGCGTGAAACATAAAGAACGACTAAGAAAGAAAGTGCCGCCCAGAACAAGGTAAGATAATAAAATGCTTTTGCGCCTCGCCAATCAACGCCAAAAAGTTCTGGAGGAAGAACTCCATTGAACCCCTGAAAACCATTGAAGACTACATAATTCTGGCGCGCAAAATAAAACATCGCAGAAGAAATCGCCAACGTAATCATGATGGTGTAAATGCCCTCGGTACGAACAGCGAGCGCACCGGTTGCCGACCCAAAAAGAACAGCGATTATCAAAGCAAGCGGGATGTTAATCCACCAGGACCAACCAAGCGAGATATCCGTAATCGCGCTAGGCCCAAGGATTGCCACCATATATCCTGCAATACCTGCCACCGTCATCTGAACGATACTCACCATGCCGCCATAGCCGGCTAGGAACATCAAAGACAAGGCAATCATTCCTAAGATAAACGTCCATCCAAATATCTGATAAATTACAAAATCAGACGCAAAGCTTGGGAGCAAAATAAGAAACGCTGACAACACCCAATAAGCTACGGGAACCTGAGCTAGGGTATCGCTAAAGCCACCACTATGCTCTTCGATATACGCTTCTTCGTCGGCCATGCCGGAGCTGTTTGTATTTTGCTCTGTGATCGACATTGCTACGCCTTACCCATTATGCCTTGCGGGCGGAAAGCCAACACGACAACCATAATAAGGAAGGTCAAAACAACCGCATAGGTAGGGAAATAAACTGAGCCAAATTGCTCAGCCAAACCAACCAGTAATGCGCCGAGCGCCGCACCCGTGATAGAGCCCATGCCACCCACAATCACCACAACAAGGGACGCTAGAAGAAACCTGATATCTTCCCCTGGCGCTACGGTTTGGAAGGTTCCACCCACCACGCCAGCAACACCTGCCAATCCCGCTCCAAAAGCGAACACACCGATAAAAACCCACTGAATGCGCGCACCGGTTGCTGACAGCATATCGCGATCATCAACGCCAGCACGAACCAGCATTCCAATTTGGGTTTTGTTGAGAACAACCCACATAGCGATACCGATAACTATGGCAGCTGCTAGAATTACCAAACGCACAATCGGGTATTTCATGTAAATCAGATCGCCCGTGGATCGCTTAATTCCAGTCACAAAGAATGTGTCCATGGGCCCATTCAGCCATGACGGTGGACTGATATTGTAAAAATCACCACCCCATCCCCACAGCATCAAATCTGCCATGACAATTGAGATACCAATCGTGACAAGCGTTTGGCGCAGGTCTTCGCCTTCCATTTTCTGGAAAACAAATATTTGTAGTAAAATTCCGAACGCACCCACGATGATAAACGTGACCGGGAATGCGAGTAACCAATACCCGCTCCAATCAGCTATCTGAAAGCCTATATAACCGCCTAGTAAGTAAAGAGAGCCATGCGCCAGATTAACGTTGCGCATCAAACCAAAGATGAGGGTGAACCCGCTGGCCACAAGAAAATATAGGGCACCGAGAGTGACCCCGTTAAACAGCGCGTTGAGGAAAATTTTCTTACGGCCAATTGCGTCTGTGAGCCAAGCGGGCCAGACAGCAAAAATCATCCAGATGAGAACGGCCACAATCACAAAGATAATGAACGACCAGATAGGACGATTTTCTATGAACCGTCTCACGTCGGATTATTCCATAAAATGCAGCAGCACTTCACTGAATGACCAAAGCCGAAAATCATCGGACAGCAACTCCTCCAAAAACTGCTTCGTGATAGGCATCATCGAATACAAGGTGTAGATTGGCATTATTGTCCAAATTCAATCATACCATAAAGTCTCATCTAGTCGCTGATCATCGCCTAAACCCTAGAAAGTTAGGCAATTTCTGTTCTCCAGATCTATATAATGTGCGCAAAACGCCTGTAATCACTTGGCGGAATTCCTACGTTTGAGGAGAAGAAACGAGTAAAACTTGCCTGAGACGAAAACCCTAGGTCGTGACTGATATCTGTCACGGTCTTATTCGTTGTCATTAAGTCTTCAATCGCCTGCTCTGCTCGCAGAGTGCTCAAGTATATATTGGGTGTGATCCCCATCTGCTTTTTAAAGAGTTTGAAGAAATGCGGTCGAGAAAGGCCCGATTGTTTGGCAATGCCATCCATCTCGGTGTCGACTTCCATATCGCCCTTAAAGCTCTCCTGCATAAGGCGTAGTGACCGCCTGACCCTGAAATCAATTGGCTTATATTGCTGGTTCGGTCGACCCGTCTCGTTTGTTTCTGAAATCCATGATTGCTCGTAGCACTGGCGCGTTATCTCAAAGAGGAACCCGTCAAAAAACTCTGATGTTTCATTGTCGAGCAACAGAGATGTTAATCTCACCACCCATTCTTCTATGGATTTTGTAATCTCAATTTTGCTTTTGCCAAAACAAAGTGCGTGTTGGGCAAATTGGCTGTTTTCCAAAAACCACATGGGTTTGATATAAAGTGTTAGACACATGCATGGCCTATTGGGATCGGCCATTTCAAAGCAATGAGGTTGCCATGGACTTATTGCGGCAACATGATTTTTATTTGTCCGAAATACCTTATCTCCAATTTGCATAGAGGCGGTACTCTCATCCAAAAAGAATATTAAATGAGCTTCCCTGTGGGCGTGGGTAATCATTGGCTTGTCTAACTGGTATAAAGCAGCGCGCCCAAATTCCCCATGGTGGACGCTGATTGCTCCACTCATATGTTTTCTCCTCCAGCTTCCTCCAAAGCGGCAACCAAGACCTGCATCACTGGTTGCAAACACAATTTCGTATTAAAAAAGCTGATCCGTCAAGGCTTAAAATTCCACATATTGGTTGTTAAATCAGAGTGACACAGCTTCCTATTTTCCAAGAATACATAAAAATCAGCTATGCTGCTGTGTAAGATGTCTTCACTTGAGTGAAAAACTCTGCCGCATAAGTGCCCTGTTCCCTTGAACCGTAACTCGATTTTTTTGTGCCCCCAAAAGGTACATGATAATCAACGCCAGCTGTAGGAAGATTGACCATAACCATGCCTGCTTGAATGTTTCGTTTGAAGTGGGTCGCGTGTTTTAATGACTGGGTGCAGATACCTGCCGACAAACCAAACTCGTGATCATTTGCAACAGCCAATGCCTCGTCATAATCACGCACGCGAAGCACAGAAGCCACCGGACCAAATACTTCCTCACGATTGACCGTCATGGTTGAGTTGGTATCTGTAATCAGTGCGGGCTTGAGAAAAAAGCCTTGCGTGGGATTGGAAACCAGATCACCGCCTACCCGAATATTTCCGCCTTCGTTTCTGGCAATATTGATATACTTCAAGTCCTGCTCAAGCTGTGTCTCATCAACTACCGGGCCAATATGGGTTGCTTTATCCAAGGCATGACCAACCGATAATTGATTGATTTTTTCAACACATGCCTCAATAAAACGATCATGAATAGTATTGGTCACAATCAAACGCGATGATGCGGTGCATCGTTGTCCGGTTGAAAAGAAAGCGCCATTGATTGCGCAGTCTACAGCAGTGTCCAAGTCCGCGTCATCCAATATGACCAGTGGGTTCTTACCACCCATTTCCAGTTGCACCTTACGCAGATGTTTAGTGCAAGCCTCGGCAACACGTTTGCCCGTTGCCTGAGACCCCGTAAAGGTGATCGCATCAATCTTAGGATTGTCTAACATTGCTTGGCCCACAACTGAGCCTGGGCCGTAAACAAGGTTCAACACACCATCGGGCAAACCAGCCTTTTGAAGCGCTTCAACGATAACCCAAGAACAGCCAGGCACTAATTCAGCCGGCTTGAAGACGACTGTGTTGCCATAACAAAGCGCAGGTGCAATTTTCCAGGCGGGGATAGCAATTGGAAAATTCCACGGCGTAATAATTCCCACTACGCCAACTGGTTCACGGGTTATATCTACCTCTACATTCGGGCGTACTGACGCCAGTTTCTCACCTCGAATGCGCAGGGCTTCCCCTGCAAAAAAGTCAAATATCTGGGCGGCACGAATTGTTTCACCAATGCCTTCGGCAAGAATCTTGCCCTCTTCACGAGATAGTAATTCACCGATCTCTTCTTTACGCGCCATAATCTCTTGAGACACGCAGGAAAGAATATCATGTCGTTGTTGCGGCGTACTGTGGGACCAATCATAAAAGGCATCAGATGCAGCATTGATCGCTTCATTTGCTTCGTCAACGCCTGCTTGCGAATACACATCAATCACATCTGACGTATCCGATGGGTTGATGTTTGGGATGCCTGATCCTGTTTCTTTCCAATTACCATTTATTAAAAGAGGCTTCATTAAATTCACCTAGTAAACTGATTTCATTATTGAGTAACAATCGCCTGAATTGAGAGTTCTTGGATTTGTCATTGATGACAATTCAGACGAAGCAATAGAGGCGGCAGCAACCAATCCAGCATCATCAAAACCAAGTGCCGACAATGATGTAGGTAATGGCAGTTTTTCAAAATAGCTGGAAACTGTTGTAGGAAAATTCTGGCATTTACGGTCGCCAAATGCCTCTTGAAGAATCTCGTATTTCGAACTTACTTTCTTCTCATTGTATCTGATCACACTTGGCAAAGCGACGCGGTTGAGAATGCCTCGATTTATCCATTTCGAACTTACAGAGGAAAGCGCATTGGAGATTGCTTTTGAGGCTCCTAGACCCTTTTGAAGGGCAAGTGCTCCGTTGAGACTAGCCGCCATCATTTCACGCCGACTGTTGAGATCATCCTTGTGTTTTAGTACTTGATCAAGGTTACATACTGCGCGTCTCAAACCATCATATGCTATTCCCTCTGCAGGCGGATTATACCCTTTTGAGACATAAGCTTCTATGCAGTTTGCAATTGCATCTGCGCCTGCCCCTGCCGTTATTTTCTCTTCGGCGTCTAGGGTGGTTGTAGGATCGCAAACCGTGATATTTGGAACTAGCTTTTTACACATGATGAAAATCAACTCACCACAATTCAGCACCAGTGACGATTGAGCAGAAACAGATGCGGCAACGCCGGAAATATTTGGCACAGCAATAACTTCAGGCAAATCATCGCCAATGAGTTTTGACCCACCTTGCAAGTATGAGAATTGTTCTAATTTTATGTGAGGATGTTTCACTGCAATGCGAATGATTTTTGCCAGATCAATTGACCTTTCATCACCAAAAGCGATGATTACATCACATTCATTTTCAAGATAAATTTGAGCTAATTTTAGAACTTGGTCTTCAGTAGGTATGTCAGGCAGATCAGAAAAAACTTCAGGTTTAGTGCACGTTGGCAGGCCTGAGAACAGCCTATCGGATATCGAGTGTTTGTGCGTATCGCTGTCGATCAAAACTAGGGGGCGTTTTTTTCCCAAAGCCTTTATTTCAGACCATAGTGCATCTTCAAGAATACCATCAGCAAAATGAACTCTAGTAAGATACGTTATCAGCGTCATACTTTAGACCTCGCCTACTGTCTCGTATTCAACCTTAAAAAATATCCGGACATTTCTGCCCGGATATCCCAAAACCCAAAAGGAGGTCTCAGTAGGAGGATTTGCAAGCAGGAATGTCACGGCTTGGAAGCCCAATTGCATCAAATGCAGCCTTTTCCATGCCGAGTGTCTGGTTCACATTTTCCTTAATGCTAACCAGTTTGTTAGTAAGCGAGCCATCATCCAACTCAATTACTTCTGTTACGAAGTTGGTGCCAATTGCTTGTCTGTTTTCATCCAATGTGATCTTGCCATTTGGAGCATCAAGCTCAAGTGTCGATAGACATTGGCGGAAAGCCTTTTGGCCATCAGACATGTCGCCGTTTACTTTGCCCAGACATGTCATTGCTGCTGTTGTCGCGTTATAATAACCCGTTGCAAGCAATGATGGTGATGGGAAGCGTTTGTCTGGAGCAAAAGCATCTTGATAAGCTTTTACATAAGCCTTCCACTTTGGATTATCCCAAGTGTCTGCTTGTGGGCCGGATGAAGGTGTTCCAATAAGTGCTTTCTTGGCATCACCCTTTGAGTTCAAGACTGTACCATCGACCATGATTGAACCACCAATCAAAGCAGCATCGCCACCAGCTTGCTGGTATTGGTTTAGAAAGTTGACCGCATCGCCGCCACCTAGGCCAAGATAGATCGCATCCACATCATCAGGCAAAGACGCAATGATAGAACCAAAGTCTTTCGTGCCTAATGGAACCCATAAGCGCTCAGTGATCTCTCCACCTGCTGCACAATATTCTGTGGCAAAGCCAAAGACCTGAGTATAGATGAAAGAGTAATCTTCACCGACAGTTGCCACACTTTTGTAACCTTTGTCATTATAGACATAGTTCCCAAGACCAGCAGACCACTGTGATCCATCGGTGTTAAATCGGAAAAAGTTCTCTGACGGCGTTACGTAGGTTGTTTCTAGCGCACCCGAAATACCATTGATGAATGTTGTTTGAGGCTGTGTCTTTGAGTAATCGCGGATTGCAATCCCTTCAGAGCCTGAAAGCGGTCCAATGACCATGTCAACCTTGTCTTGCTCAACAAGTTTGCGCGCTCCGCGCACAGCACTGTCAGGACTTGCATCGGTTGATTGAATGACCAACTCGATGTCTTTCCCGCCGTGCTTTTCACCCATGACGGACAAAGCTGTTCTAAGGCCACGAACGCCATCCTCACCAAGAACCGTATAAGTTCCTTCAAGTGTAGCAAGCACACCGACCTTGATCGCATGATCATCAGCTAATGCAGAACCAGCGCCCATAAGAGCAGTTAGTGAAGCAGTAGTAAGCAGTAATTTACGCATATCTTCCTCCCGTTAGTCTAATTCCGGATGAAAACCGGACAGGGGGAAATGTTGCATTACTATATGGTTTTGACTGATCTCGCAGAGTGTACAGGCATACCTTAAAGTCTTTTTAGTTCAGGCATAGAGTGCTGGGGGAAAACAGTTTGGTCGTAGTTTTACCCTCTCTGCTTTAATCATATGGTCACATTCAACCATACTTGGCAGTCCATGATACGCACTCGAACTATCGTTTCGCTTGCGCAAAATTCACTCCAATTTGAATTAAACTTAATCAATCAATCTAATCCATCTCCAATGTTTTTACTCTATGAAGAACAGCAATAAAAATGGAGAACAACATGCTAATTTCTACGACTGGCCCTTTGTTTGCGCCATCACAAGGCACTTATCAGAAAGAAGAGCCAACCAACGCATCAGATAATACCGATACTACGCAATCTTCTGGTTCTGGAAATTCTGGCTCTGAAACAACTGCTTCGGAAACACCAAGTTCACAGGGAAATTCCAATGTTGGTGCACCACAAAACTCTCAAAGCAGCACTTACACGCCCCCCAGCAAAACAGATCAGGATGTAAATTCTGTTCAGACGAGTTCAAGCGCACAAGCCTCACCAACTCAAAACGTGAGTGATGCGGAGCAATCAGACCATGCACTCAAGGCAGCAAAACACCTGCGTGAACAAGCTTTGCTAAATTCGATGTTTGAAACCAATTTAGGCTCAAGCAGCCTTCTTAGTCTGTTTGATAGTGGTGCAGCAAAGTCGACCTCCAGCATGTCCGGAGACCTTATAGCAAAAGCATATCAACGTTTTTAATCCGCATATCAAATATCATTCATCCGGATAGGATGTACGTGAAAGGTGGCGATTGGCAGCACAGGTTTTATCCTTCTGCCAGTGCCACTTTGATTGCTATCCAGCTTTCACTGCATCGACGTGTTGTGCAAAATCTGAAGTGTTCATTAGCGCTTTA
Organism: uncultured Rhizobiaceae bacterium; assembly: GCA_964514045.1. Lineage (GTDB taxonomy): Bacteria > Pseudomonadota > Alphaproteobacteria > Rhizobiales > Rhizobiaceae > JAALLB01. The sequence continues at coordinate 20,608 of CAZEPF010000012.1, forward strand.
CATCGTGCAAAACGCCCATCTGCATACGCGCGGAAATCTTCTACAGGATTGTTGTTCGCCAGCTGGATCAACCCCCAAAGCGTCCATAAAAGATCACACATTGCTTTATAAATGATCACTCGGCCCTGTTCTGATGCAGTCGGTGCCCGATCAAAATAAGCGTGTAGTAATTCGCTATCCTGCGCATCATCAAAATCACCCTCAACGGATAGATCGCCCAAATCCCACATTGGGTCGTTCATGCCTGAATATTCCCAATCAACAATCCACATGCGCTCGCCTGTATCGAGAAAATTTTCACAAAGTGGGTCGCAATGGCATGGGGCTAATGGTGTTGGATGAGCGGCCAAGGCTGCGCGTAAAGTCTCAGCCTCTGCAACCACTTCATGATAGCCCTGCGGCAAGTCCACGTCTTTGCCAGACAGGATGCCAAGATATTCATCAATCATCTGGAACAGATCAAACCGGAACGGGAATACAGCACCGGATGAATGTAACTTTCGAAATGCCTGCCCTGCCCGGGCCACTGATTGCTCGCGCGTTCGAAACGCATCTGGTGACATGGTTTCTGCCCCATCTAAAAATCGCGACACCATCACACCGGACTTTGCATCAGCGTATAAAACCTGCGGTGAAACGCCAGCTTTGGCAGCTTCTTCTGCTGCAACAGCTTCATTGGCACGATCAATATATTCCTCAGTACCGGCACCTGGAATTCTCAAACAATAGTCACCTGCGCGATAGACCAGATTGGTTAGTCCGCCCAAACGCTCTAACGGACCCGTGTAGTCTTTGAGCACAGGAATATTTGACATTGCATTGCGTGCTTCTGTTTCACTCTCGTCCATATTAACTCTCCCAATCAGAGCTTGCGCCCCCGACCTGTTGTAATTTGTTAACTCGCGATTATCATGGCGCATGGTTTAGACGTTAGACAAGTGGAGAATTGCGATGAGTAGTGCAGAGCGCGGAGATCATCTAGGCAGTGCTTATTCTGCAAAGCGCCCGGAAGATATCGCAAAAGTCTATGATAATTGGGCCCAGACCTATGATGAAGATATGTCAACGGCAGGGTATCGCCATCCCGCTATCTGTGTTGCGCTCCTCACCCGTAACTTGAAACGCGGCGCAACCCCTATTCTGGATGCAGGGGCTGGAACCGGATTGATCGGCGAATGGCTGGATATTCTCGAATACCCGCATGTAGAAGGTTTGGACATATCCGAGGGTATGTTGGCAGTTGCAGAGAAAAAGGATGTCTATAAAGCCCTTCACAATCAGGCACTGGGCGGCAACCTGCCCTTTTCAGATGACCATTTCGCTGGAATTGTTTCCGCAGGAGTTTTCACCACAGGACATGTGGGCATAGAGGGACTTGATGAGCTAATCCGTATTTGCAAGCCGGAGGGGGTGATTGTTCTGACGATTAAAAACAGTTTGTGGGAAGCTGAGTTTGCAGACCATATCGCTCAACTGGAACAACAAAAAACCATTGCGGTTACGGATCAGTCCCAGTCTTATGTGTCGATGCCCGGTGAAGTGACCACCAAGCCCAGCCAAGGAATTGTGTTGAAGGTTTTATAGGATAATCTGTTTGCTATGCGCGAGCACTAAGCTTCTCTAGTCGGCAAGCAATTCAAGCATTTCTTCATGCAGTTTTGGCGTGGCAGACGTGAGCACGCGGCCCTCGGACTTCATAGAGAGCGGTTTACCGTTCCAGTCAGAGATCACACCGCCAGCGGCTTTTATCAGTGTAACCAAAGGTAGGAAGTCATAAGGCTCCAACCCCATATCGGTCACCGCATCTATGCGTCCGGCCGCTACCATTGCATGGGGATAACAATCATAAGATATGCGCCTAGTATGGCCTGCATTACACAAACGCTCGAAACGTTTGGGGGCATCGGAAAATGTTCGTTCAGCCTCATTTATGAAAATTTTAGCGTCACTTAATCGGGATACATTTGAAGACTGGATGATAGCACCATTCAATGTGGCCGCACCACCTTCCAAGCCCACAAAGGTTTCACCAAGTGCAGGCATTTGCACGATACCTAGTTTGGGCTGTCCGCCTTCAAGATAGGCCAGCAACATGCCGAATGCAGGGTATCCTGTTATAAAAAAGCGCGTCCCGTCAATCGGATCGATGATCCAGCATTTTTCATCCAGATTGCCTGACGTTCCAAACTCCTCTCCCAATATGCCATGGTCAGGAAATGCTTTGGTGAGTTCTTTGCGAATGAATGTTTCCGTTGCACGATCTGCTATGGTTACAGGACTTTCATCTGCTTTCTCAATGATGTCGAGGCCGCTTACACGGAAATGCTGAAGCGCGATTGTGCTTGCACGTTTGGCAATGTCAGTTGCCTGTTGGGATATGGCTTCAAGGGTTTGCATAATTTACTCAGCGACCACTATTTCTATGCCCCAACCACGGGCAGCTAATTCAATATCATTGGGTGGGATTTGATCGCAGACCAATACATCCACCAATGAAGGATCAAATGCCGTAATAGGAGCCGTACGCCCGAATTTGCTACTGTCTGTAGCCATGATACGGGTTTTGGCGTTTGCTATGATCGCGCGTGAATATTCCGCCTCTTCCAGATCAAACAGCAGAAAACCGTTTTCACTGGTAATTCCAGCCGATGACAGAATTGCAAAATCAGCTTTGAAATTATTGGCAAACTCAATTGCTTGCGTACTGAAAACGCCACCGTCTTGGGAGCGTAATTCTCCACCTGCCATAAAGATACGATTATTGTTTCTGGTCGCCAATTTATAGGCAACAGAGACTGAGTTGGTAATCACCAGCAGGTTTTCATGATCGCGCAACGCATCCGCAATGAATGATGTTGTACTCCCAATGTCCAAGAACAGTGAACTGCCATTGCTAATCATGGATGCAGCGCATTTTGCAATTTTCTGTTTTGCTGATGGGCGAAGCGCAAGACGCTGCTTGAAGTCACCTTCATCTTCACGGTCGGTTAGAAATGCCCCGCCATGTACCTTATCGACAATGCCAGCCTTTGCCAGTGACTTGAGATTACGCCGAACGGTTTCCTCTGTGACCTGTAATTCATTTGCAAGTGCATGAACGCGCAATGCCCCACCTGCCCGTTTCAGAGCAGCCAGTATTTCCTGTTGGCGTTGGTTGGCGTGTATTCCCATTTTTCCTTGATCTGGATGCACTGGCAAATGCGGTTGAGCATTCAATAGGGTCATCTTTCAATAAAGCAAACACTTATTCCCACATAAAACAACTTATTTCATTTGATTATGTTGCATTATGTGGGTTTTTAAGAAATGCTGTGGAGTCACGAATACAAGAAAACAAGGCAAACAGTTACAACCGGGAGACTTCAATGAAATATACAGCAACACTCGCAGCAGGAATGCTCGCAGCTTTCGTCGCCAGTCCAGCAATGGCAGAGGCAGAATCTGCTGATCCAATCAAAATCACAACACATGACTGGACAGGACAGATTGTAAATTCACATATCCTCGGCGAAATTCTAAAAAAGGCCGGATATAACATTGAACTGGTTCAGGCTGATTACATTGCACAGTTTGCAGGGTTACAAACTGGCGATTTGCACGTTGCGACCGAGATTTGGGAGACCACAGGCCGTGAAGCTATGGATGCTGCAACTGCCACTGGCAACGTCGTAAATATGGGCGAGTCCGGCATGCAGGCAATCGAAGAATGGTGGTATCCGGCATATATGGAAGAAAAATGCCCTGGCCTCCCTGACTGGAAAGCTTTGAACAAATGCGCCGAAGAATTTGCAACACCTGAAACCGCGCCTCTGGGCAGATACCTTGGTGGTCCTGTCACATGGGGTGGGTTTGACGATGAACGCGTAGAAGCACTTGGCATGGACTTTGAAGTTGTTCACGCGGGTACGGATGCTGCTTTATTTGCAGAACTTGAATCAGCTTATCAGCGTAAGGCACCGATTGTTCTTTGGTTGTATGAGCCGCATTGGGCACCAGCAAAATATGAAGGCAAGTTTATCCAGTTCCCGGCCTATTCTGCGGAATGCTACAATGATGCTTCAGTTGGCATGAATCCTGATGCAGCTTATGATTGTGGCAAACCAACCGGACCCATCTGGAAAGTCGCGTGGTCTGGTCTTGCTAAAAAGTGGCCAGGTGCTGCCAAGATCATTACCAATTACACGCTCAGCAATGCTGAAATGGGTGCGCTTGTTTCCAAAATTGATTTGGATGGTGCCTCCGTTGAAGATACTGCAGCAGCGTGGATTAAGGATAATGAGTCAACTTGGTCTGGTTGGATAAAGTAACCCACTGAATATTCCGTACGGCTTCTAAACTATGAGGTGCTCATGCAGCGCAGAATAAAACTCGACTGCAAGAATGTTTGGAAACTGTACGGAAGACAGGCTGATACGCTCCTTAAGAGCAATCCAGATCCGGATGATCAGGCGTTTGCAGACAGCGGCACGATTGGTGCTGTCAGAGATGCAAGCGTGCAAATTCAGGAAGGCGAAATCTTCGTCATCATGGGGTTATCCGGCTCTGGCAAATCTACACTGGTCCGGTGTCTCTCCCGGTTAATTGAACCTACCGCCGGATCAGTGGAGTTTGATGGTCAGAATTTATTAGACATGAACGACGCTGAGTTAATCGCTCTGCGCCGGCAAAAGATTGGCATGGTATTTCAAAACTTTGCCCTACTGCCTCACCTAACTGTTTTACAGAACGTCGCCTTTCCGCTTGATGTGCAGGGAGTTGACCGTAAGACGCGCGAGACACGCGCACGCGACATGATCGAAACCGTTGGGCTTTCCGGTCGTGAAGATTATTATCCAATGCAATTATCCGGCGGTCAGCAACAACGCGTCGGCATTGCCCGTTCACTGGTTGGCGAACCGGAAATCTGGTTTCTGGATGAACCGTTCTCGGCGCTGGACCCACTTATTCGCCGCGAAATGCAGGACGAGTTCTTGCGCCTTCAATCCATCCTTAAAAAGACCATTGTCTTCATCACCCATGACTTCGACGAAGCCATCCGACTTGCAGACCGCATTGCCGTGATGAAAAACGGGCGAATTGAACAAACCGCAACACCTGAGGAGTTAGTGCTAAATCCTGCCTCAGATTATATTGCCGAATTTACTCAGCATATTGCGCGCGAAAAAGTTCTCAAATTACGCTCTGTAATGGACCGCAAAATCACGGCAAAAAGCTTTGCCGGAGACATTGACGGAGAACTCACAGTAGCCGAGGCAGCCGAACGTGTTGAAGCAGCAAAAAAGCCATTCAGAGTGCTGAACAAAGCTGGCAAAGCGATAGGCCAGATTGATGCAAAGGCAGTGATCAACATTTTGGTTGGGCGGATGCAAAAATGATGGTCAGGCGTTTATTCGCAAGTACAAGCTTTTGGTTTTGGGCGGGGTTGTTTGCGGTAACGTGGGCGCTTTCGACTTGGTCATTTGCTCTGTACAAGACGTTTAGCGCTCGCTGGATTATCCGATATCCTAAAAAGTATGAACTACCACTGGAAGACTGGCTCACAAACTTTTTTAAGTGGTTACAAAATGATGCCGATTTTGGCCTTTTCACCTTCCGTGAACTTACCCGCTTTATTTCTGCTCTTATAGAATGGCCCTATAGACAGGTTCGTTCACTGTTGGTCGATGGGTTTAATTCAGGCATTGGCAATTCGGCTGTTGAAATTGTACCTGCCCTAAGCTGGGTCGCGGTTGTTGTGATCTTTGTAGCACTTGGTCGCTATGCGAAAGACTGGATACTAGCTGGTTTGCTTGGCGCGTGCTTCCTGTATTTGGCAGTGTTCGGCCAATGGGACGCAGCCATGGTGACGCTTTCGTCAGTTCTGATCGCCGTTCCTATGGGTGTGATTGGTGGGTTGATGCTGGGCATACTCTCCTTCAAATATCCGTGGTTTGAAAAGATGCTCAGGCCCGTTCTTGATCTGATGCAGACCGTGCCCGTGTTTGCCTATCTTGTGCCAATTCTTGTTCTTTTCGGATTTGGTCCTGTCTCAGCTCTAATCGCAACAATTATCTACGCTATGCCGCCTATGGTTCGTGTCTCAACCGTTGCACTGCGAAGTGTGCCGGACGAAGTGGTAGAAGCAGCGCAAATTGTAGGTTCAACCAAATTTCAAATCATGTGGAAAGTGCTTGTTCCCTCCGCCATGCCAACGCTTATGGTTGGGGTAAACCAAGTAATCATGCTCACGCTTAATATGGTGATTATTGCATCCATGATTGGCGCAGGTGGGCTGGGCTTTGATGTGCTTTCCTCACTTCGCCGACTGGACATTGGCGGTGGCATAGAAGCCGGGCTGGCAATTGTAGTTATGGCAATCGCGCTCGACAGGCTTAGTCAGGCGTTTTCTAAAAA
>CAZEPF010000013.1:0-26541 GCA_964514045.1 uncultured Rhizobiaceae bacterium
GTCTGGAAACGAGATAAAGACCCAGCACTGCAAGCGCTGCGATTATTAAGACGGTTGTTATCGTCCAAAGCCACGATGTCAGAGGCCATGCACTATCCAAGAATTTTTGCGGATTCACCAAGGGAATTTTGAAGAACAGATAGGTATGGAATACACGCCCTGCCCAAGATTTCTTGCCTGCTACATGCTGCCGATAAAAAGACGACGACGTACCATCGCAGCTTTGACGGGTCAGATTATTTGCAAGAAGAAACTCGGCAATGTCCTCAACTTCACTGGTTTGAAATTCCTGACTTGAGGTTTTAACGAAGTCATCAATGGACACTGCTTGCCATTGATTTAGAATGTCTGCAGTGCGTTGGCCAATCCTGAAAAAGCGATTTCGTAACGCATCATGAAGCACCCAACTTGGCGCACCATTTTGAAAGGGGCCGGATTGTTCAAGGGTTAAATCATCACGTATGGCAGGAAGAACGGGCATGGTCATTACAGTGTTCAAACACCTATATATTGCCGGATGGCCGCAATCGGTTTGCGGAACAAATTATAGGCAAGCGGCACCGTGTTCCCCATTAATTGTGCAGTACCTCGAACACCCATTCTAATGGTGGCTAAATCTTCATCAGCCATTGCTTTAATCTTAAATGCCAACACGCCGTCCTTACCCTGCTTGGCCTGATAACTTGTATCAGTGATTGAGGCTGTTACCGGATTGAGCGGATCAGAATCCAAAAAGATTCGGGCGGTAGGTTTATCCAGTAATATCGCGCTATCAGCTGCGGGTAGTGAAATCATAATTTCGGTTTTATCGGGATCAGCAATCTGCATGATCCGCTCGCCTGTTGAAACCGGACGCCCCTCCCATTCTTGTGCGCCTGAAAACAGCAGGATGCCCGAATGGCTGGCGAAGACTTCTGCGCGCGCTAACTGTGCCAGTGCATAATCACGCTTTGCGCGGGCGATTTCAAACTCGCCCTTTGTGATTGCCAGTTCACGCCGCCCTTCACTTTGGGAAAATGCCGATTGCGAAGAACGCAAATATCTTGATTCTGCTACCTGTAGTTCCCGGCGCGATACTTCCAATTCGTTTCTCAGCATCACCGTATTATAGCTGAATAAAAGCGTACCTTTCTCAATCACCTGATTAGAAAGGCCGTTGACTTTTTCGATCACACCGTCGGCAGGGGCTGCAACGATCACAGGATCGCGCGGGATAATTTCGGCCGGCGCTATCACCGTTAAGGGGACAGGGATTGCGCCGAGTAATGCCACTGCACCCATCGTCAAAATCCAGTTTCTTTTCTTGAAGAGTTTCGACCAAAGCCCGGAGCGCTTTTGAAACGAACCCCACGAATGGGAGAAGGTATGGGTGAGTTGTCCCGCAACCTGAATTGAACGCTTATCGAGCGGCTGAGCGCTTAGAAATGAAACCGCACCCAACCAATTGCCTTCATGGTCTTTTACAGGGAACAAAATGCCATGATGAAATGGATATGGCGTTTCGTTTGAATATTCATCGAGCGTGAAAGGTGAAGGCGCGTTCGTCTCCCCATCATCAATACTTTCCTTGATTGATTGAGACAGCCACCGCACCAAAGGCGCTTGGTGATCAACTTCGACAATCGAACTGATACACGCGACCTTCAAGCTTGCCGGTGACGGGCCCACATGAACAATGATCTGATCGCAGCCCGCAATTGAAAGCGGTTCATTGGCAATCAGGTATTGTAACTCGGCAAGCGTAGCTACTTCTCTGGCACGCGCCTCAACCACTAATATTCGCTCAATCTCCTGCAACCGCTGCAGCGATTGATGCGCTTTGGAAACCGTTTGAGCTTTAACGGGTATGGTCACTTTAGCAGACCAAGTTCACGCACGGGCTTAAACCTTGCAGTACCACTCATCCCCGCCAGCACGGATGTTGGCTGTGCTTGAAATACTGCAATCAGTTTAATTGTCTGACTGACCGGATCGACTTCAGCACCAATTCGCTCTACCCGCGCAGAACCGGTTTCTCCCGTCTCGTCAATGGCGAGATCAAAACCCTCACCAGCCTTCAACCAACGCAACCAGATGGATGGAACAATCAATTCCAACTCCAATGCACTGTCCTTAATAATGGTGATGACTGGTTTGTCTGCTGGTGGATGTTCATGCGCCAACGCATTAAGCGCTACAACCCTTCCATCAAAGGGCGCTTCAAACGCACATGAGCGGTTAGCGGCTTGTTGCACCTTTAATTGCGCCCGCGCTTCAACAGCTTTGGCGGCGGCGAGTTGTACTTCGCTCTTGCCCGCAGCCTGATACTGGTGGAGGCGTTTCTTGGTGCGATGTTCAATGCTGGCGGCATTCACCGCAGCCTTTGCAGCCTGGGTTTGCGCATCCAATTGTGTGCAATCAAACTCAACCAGAATATCCCCCTGCTTGAAGCTCATGCCCTCGCGAACATTGGCCTTTGAAACCGGAACAGAAATATCGCTGCGATAGTCCACCCGCTCTGGCGAATAGACCAAAACACGCGCTGTAAAGTCGTTACTTTCACTTGCCAGCGCGATGCCTGAAGTCATCAGGATCGAGGCGGATAATGCAGTGATAAAGCTTGCGATGGTTTTTAATGAATAGGTCATTGCGCACGGTCTCCTCTTGCGTTCCATGTTTGCTTTAGTGAGGCTGTTACAGTTGTGACCGAAGCAGATGGATCAAAGTCTTCACCGTACGGATCAACACCAATGGTTGTGAAAATCCGGGCGAACGCGTTTTGCAATTCAGCATAGGCAATATCAAATTGCGCGGATGCGATGAGACTGTTCATCTCTTCACGGATCAAGGTCTGTTCAGACGCTGCATTTACTTTTGCAGAGCTTCTGGTTTTGACCAAAATCTGACGCTGAATGCGATGATAATCAGATGATGTTTTCGCCAGCTTTTGCAAATAATGATAATTTGCTTTTGCCACTTCAACTTGTGTCATGATCGCCATGGTCATCGCGAGGCCCCGCATTTTGATCAAAGACGTTTCTGATTTAATCAGCCGTTTTTTGACCGGATATGTGAACACTTTCATCGCGTTCCAAGATGCCTTGGCACCCCAGGAAACCCAATCACTGTTCAGCAGAAACGAGTTGCTGTCATAATTCAAACCTGAATAAAGCTGCAGCCCGGGTAAGAGTTCTAACAGGGCAATTTCTGCTTCGCGTTCATTGATGCGCTTTGCGTATTGTAACTCTCTGATTTCAGGACGGTTCAACAATGCAAGCCATGTCATTTCTTCCGAGGGGACGGTAAGCTTGAGTGCGTTCAACTTACGCTTTGGAATGACCAGTTTGTATGGATTGCTTGGCCCCAGATTCATGAGTGCGGCCAGTTCAACTTTGGCGGATTTCAACTCCCGTTCAAGACGCTGGATTTGACGTTTAATATCCACTAATTCGCGCTGATAGGTAAGTGCAGCAATCGGTGAGGTCAGGCCCTGTTTTTGAAGTTTTCCAGAATTTACCAATGCGCGATTGATGCGTTTCTCAAGCTTTTGAAATCCGTTCAATAATCTGTCAGCACTCACCGCACGCCAATAGGCCGTACGCACTTGCTCCATGATCTGGTTCATAACCTTGCGCTTGTTTTCTTCTGCAATCAGCGCATTGTCTGATGCCTGTTTGGCACGCACATAGGACAAACCAAAATCCAGAATATGCCATGAGAAGGTCAGGTCATTGGTCCTGCTTTCCTTCTCGCGCGATACGGAAGGATTGGCCGAAGGTACGCCCGTTATAGAACGCGAGAACGCAAACGGATCATTGTTCCGATCTGAATATTGAGCGTTTGCCACAAGGTCAGGCAACATGTCTGAGCGCGCCACATTGACCTTCTGATCCGCAAGTCGGGCCTCAAAGAGCTTTACCCGATGGTCCAGATTATATTTGACCGCACGCGCCATTGCTTCATAGAGCGTGATGTCCCGCGTGACCGGCTCTTGATCTGCTGTGACTTGCACAAGCTGCGATCCAGCCGATAATGAAAGTTCGTTTTCTGTCAGTGGCAGTGCTTCAACACTGCAACCTCCAAGCGCTAATGCTAAGAGCATACTCGATACTATTTTACTCATAATTTTCCCGTCCAATTGCTGGTCTAGCAGCACTCCCTTTCTATGTTTCACTCTTGTTATGGTCTAATTTTTACTGGTCATTTTTTGCACTCAAGAATCCGAATTCACGAGATCGCGTATCCGGTTAGATACCCCGTCAACTGCCTGACTTAGTTGCAATGAGAACCCCGTTTGCGGTGGCGATTGTTCAACCGGCACTTGATTGTCTGGCGCCTTATCGACAGGAACATCACCTGGCTTTAGCTCCTCTTGTGAAATGTTCTCAATGATTATGAACGTGCCTGTTGCCACATCAATCTCCACCAAGATCAATGTTTCGGTTTCCAGGTTTTTCAGTTGAATTGTGAATGTCGGCTCTAACAGTTCGGTTGAGGCAACAAACAGATTGGCTTTGCCATACGTGAACCAGTTTGAATTTTGAGCGGTGTCACTCGTATCAATCTCCCACTGGGATGCCGTGTTTACAGATCGTATCTCTAAGAAAACACGCTCCTGAAACACCATCGTTCGAATGATGGTTTCTCCTGAAACAGTCTCGAAGCTTTCATGGCCACCACGATATTCATGATGGCGCTCATCGGCGGAATCACTGCGATACAAAATGGCTTCAAACCGCTCCAGAATGGCGCGTTCGGTATTCAGGCCGTCTAATGCATCTAACAATGAGAGAAGCGAAGCGGGTTGAGGAGCAAGTGTCGATTTATCCGAGGCAGCATTAAACTCTGTTTGCTTTTCATCAGGCTCACTTAAATCTACGAAGGGTGCAGTGCTTTGAATACTGAATTGAGTGGATTGCGAACCCCCATTGCCATCATCAACAATGACCTGCACAAAGTATATACCATCGCCATTCGGAGATTGGTCATAGGCATCTACAGACAAGGTTCCGGAAATAACCCCAGTGGTGGAATCAATCTGTAGCCCTGTGGGCAAACCCGTCACCCAATAGGTCAGCGCATCAGCGTCCGGCTCGAAGAATGCCGTTGCGGTTTGAATAGTATTGATCGTTTGACCAGGCTCTGCGGATACATCTGGCAGTATGCCATCGCCCACCAAGCGCGGTGCGTCGTTGACTGCATTCACCACAATATTGACGATAATCTCAAGCGTACCGCCATTTCCATCATCAGCTAGAATGATGAAACTGTCTGGCCCGTTAAAGTCGGGACTTGGTGTATAAGAATATGAACCATCTGAGTTGACCGAGACCGTGCCGTTTACAGGTGCTGTTTGCAACGAATAGACAAGCGTATCGCCATCCGCATCACTGGCACTGACTTGGCCAGAAACTGATGTATCTTCGCGGGTGGAAACGCTTAGATCACCGGACGCACTATCAGGTGCATCAGAAGTAGCCGCAATATTGAGGCTGACATTTCTGGTAACGACATCACCATTCACATCTGTGACTGAGTACGTGAAACCATCAGTGCCATTAAAGTCTGGGTCAGGCGTAAACGTGAAAGTGCCATCTGCATTGAAAACCAGATCGCCATTGGCGGGACCCGTATCCAACGCATAAATTGCATCTGCTGCGAATGTATCATTAGCGGACAGATCGCCTGATAGGATATCATCTTCCAATCCGTCAAACGCATCGTCGATTACATCATTCACTTCATCCACAGTGACATTGACTGTGACCGACGAAATGCCGCCCTCGCCGTCAGTTACTTCGATGGTGAAACTATCAGCACCGTTAAAATCAGCATCCGGTGTATACGTGTAACTGCCGTTTGTGTTGACCGTGACCATGCCGGACGCGGGGCCGCTTTCGAGCATTGCTGTGACTTCATCGCCATCCGCATCCACGATGTTTATCGAGCCTGAGACCGATGTGTCTTCTAGCGTTGTTACAGGATCGGCGGTCACCTCAGGCGCGTCGTTGATGGGGTTCACAGTAACCGTAACGGTCTCAAAAACGAGTTGGCCGCTGCCATCATCAACCTGCACCACAAAACTGTCTTCTCCGTTGAAATCAGCTAGAGGTGTATAGGTAAAGGAGCCATCAGGATTGACGGTTGCAGTGCCATTTGCTGCAGGCGTTGAAAGCGATACAGTTAGTGTATCGCCATCCACATCATTCAGCGTCACGTTGCCTGATATAGCGGTGTCTTCATTCGTGGAGATCGGGTCAGCGGACGCGGTTGGCAGGTCATTAACAGGTGTGACTGTTACATTCACTGTGGCAAGAGACACGCCGCCATTGCCATCATCCACTTTAATTTCAAACCTATCAGCTCCATTGAAATTGAGCGCGGGCGTGTAGGTATAACTGCCATCTGAATTAATAATCACTGTCCCGTTTTCAGGGCCGATGGAAAGAGATGCAGTGACTTCATCCCCATCGGCATCAATGATCTCAATACTACCCGATACGTTTCTATCTTCATCGGTTGTAACGGGATCAGCCGTGACAAGTGGGGCATCATTTTCTGCAAGGAGCGTGATTGCCACTGTGCCTGTCTCGGTCACCGAACCATCATTGACCGAATAGGTGAAATTACCCGGATCTGCGACACCATCATATTCTTGTGGCGCGTCATAGGTTAGTCCGGCGATTTCGGCGGCCGTTAGCAGTTGACCGTTCATAATCGGCGAGCCATCCGCAAGGCGAACTATGCCAAGCGTCGGGACATTCGTCACTGTGATCGTCAGCGTGTCACCGTCCACATCTGATGGTGCATCCAGTCCAAGCGGGACGTCAGTTGCTTCTTCAGATACGGTGATTGAATTGGACGAGACTATTGGCGCATCGTTAATCGCCGTTACAGAAATATCGAGGAATGCCGAGGCAGTGCCAGTATTTCCATCGCTCAACGTGTAGTTAAGTGTCGGAACGGAACCATTGAAATTTGCACCACCCTCAAACGTAAATGAACCATCCGCTTCAATAGTGATAGTCCCTATCGGGTTACCCTCACTGTCTGTAATGGCTGTCGAAGTGCCAAACGTTAAAGTTTGCACAGCACCGTCACCATTCAGATCAATCTGTGCTTGAGTGAGGGTTAGTTCATCACCATCAATATCGCTATCATTGGCAAGTACATTGCCAGATGCAGAAGCATCTTCATCAAGTATGATTGTATCTGCACTTGCCACAGGCGCATCGTTTGCCCCTGACACAATAACCGTAATGTGTGCGGTATGTGTGCTGCCATCCCCATCGGTAATTTCATAGGTGAAGATATCTGAAACGGTTTCACCTAAAGCCAGGCCCTGAACCGATGGCAATGTATTATCAATCTCGAAAGTGTAACTACCATCCGCGTTTAGCGTCAATTCTCCGTAGGTTCCAGAAACAGCCAAACCGATATTGCCAGAGACAGGTGTTCCTGTACCTGCAATAACTCCTGTGACGGGAGAGGTGTTTTCATCCGCGCCAATACGGTCATTCACCGTGATGTTACCGGATGTAGCCACACCGTCTTCAGATGCTAATACCGTATCGGCTTCAGCAAGCGGAGCATCGTCACGAATATCAATGTTCAGTGCAACAGATGACGTGTCACCAAAATCATCCCGAATCGTGAGATTGATGGTTTCTGTGATATCGCCAGCAGAATGATCAACATCCGCAGCCAGTAAAAAATCATAGTTCACTGCACCCGTCGCCGGATCATAATTATTGATCTGGAAAGAACCATAGGTCGTGAAGACGGTTACCGGTACGGTGTTGGTCAGCAGCAATTGCGCTTCTGTGACAAGTAACCCGTCGACTGAAAGCGACTGCACTCCATTTGGTGCCAGCAGAATAAATGTGCCTTGCAGTTGATCTTCCCCACCGCCTTCTTCTGTGCCATCAGGCAAATGGGATTCCAGAACAGAACCGTCAGTGCCTTCCACAGTTCCATCACCCAATCCGATAATTGCAGGCGGACCTACAACTGAAATAGAGAGTGTTGCGGTTGCGCTGCCGCCATCACCGTCCTGAATTTCATACGTGAACGTATCGACAACGGTTTCCTGTGGCTCAAGCGAAGCAACAGCAGGAGACGCATAATCTGGCGTATAGCTATATGAGCCGTCCGCATTCAATACCAAATCGCCATAACTGCCGGAAATGGAAACACCAATATTTGTGAGGCTTGGTACTCCACTTCCAGCAGCAACACCCGTTACCGGATTTGCATTCGCATCAACACCGATTTGGTCGGCATTGCCATCTGATGTATTGGGGTCCTGATCAGGCTCCGTTCCTGTGACCACATTCCCGTAGGCAATGCTGGAAGGATTACCAGCTTCATTGACAACTTCGTCACTATCGTTGTTTGCAACCGGACCATCGTCAACAATCAGAAATACCAAATTATCACTAATTGTATCTCCGTCATCATCGGCCAATAGGAGCGAGATTGTCTCGAAGACATCGCCGCCACTATGATCAACACCCACGCCTAAAGTGTATGTGTAGAATATTTCGCCACTGAGCGATGAATACCCATTGATGGCGAGTGAGCCATTTGCCGTAGCAATTGTGATCGCTGTAGAAGCACTATTGGCAAGTTGGGTGGCTGTAACCAGCTGTCCATTGATTGTGATCGTATCTAATCCATCGGGTGCAGAGACCGTGAAAGAGCCTGAAATATTCTCGCCGTTTTCATCCGGCGTAGAGCCCGATGCAAGGTCACTTTCCTGAACACTTCCATCCGTATCGGGAGCAGCACCATCTCTTAATCCAGTGATTGAAAGCGGGTCATCTGATCCGGTGATCGTAATGGAGACAGATGTGGTTTCTGTGCCGCCTGCACCATCGGATATTTGATAGGTGAATTGGTCAGATGCGGTTTCACCAGCGCCCAAATTATCGAACACATCATTAGGATTATAGGTAAACGTACCGTCTGAATGAACTGCCAATAACGCGCCGGATGCAAGTGTGATTTCCTGTCCCACAGCACCCGCCATTCCATTTACATGGCTGACTGTAATTGTATCTCCATCAACGTCCGCATCTGCACCATTGCCATTATCAGCAAACAGGTTTGCCGAAAGAGATGGGGTATCCTCATCAATGGTGAAACTATCATCTTGCGCTACAGGAATATCATTTACCGATACAACATCGTCAAAGGTGAGGATTGCAGAAGCACTTACAGTGCCATCTGAAACTGTGTAGGTCGCGAATGGAACGGGGCCATGATAATTGGCCTCGGGCGTGAAGGTAAACTCACCATCCACGCCAATGGTCAGCGTTCCGATATTTGCAATCGTGGCGGTACTGCCTGCAGCATAAACCGTTATATCGCCATCGACCTGAAAGCCCGTGACTGAAAGATCATCGCCATCCACATCGCTGTCCTTGCCAAGAACATTGCCCGTGGCAATCATGTCTTCGACCAAAGCAACCGGACCATTATCCAGTGCAACAGGTGCATCATTGATTGAGCGAATTGTCAGGGAAACCGTTCTGGTCTCCACATCGCCGTGCATGTCTGTCACATCGTAGGTGAACCCATCACTACCATTAAAATTCGCATCCGGTTGATAGGAAAATGTACCATCTGCATTGAATGTCAGCTCGCCATTGGCAGGGCCGGTATTGAGCGCATAGGTTGCAAGGCCGGTATGGGTATCATTGTCCGATACATCACCTGATACGACCTGATCTTCATCGCCGGAAAACGCATCATCAAATGCA
The DNA here is from genome assembly GCA_964514045.1 of uncultured Rhizobiaceae bacterium. GTDB lineage: Bacteria > Pseudomonadota > Alphaproteobacteria > Rhizobiales > Rhizobiaceae > JAALLB01. Next base: position 9,744 of record CAZEPF010000013.1, read on the forward strand.
TCGGATACAACAGTTATTGTGACGTTTACTGTGACATCGGTAGTGCCGCCATTGCCATCATCCATACGAATGACGAACTGATCTGTGCCGTTATAATCCCAGTTCGGTGTGTAGGTGTAAGAGCCATTTGGGTTAACCGTGACAGTACCGTTCTGAGCCGCCTCTTGCAGCGTAGCCGTAACGCTATCGCCATCCACATCCGAGATGATAACCTGGCCGGACACTTGTGTGTCTTCTTGTGTCGTTTCGGCATTGGCAATGCCCTGCGGTGCATCATTGATACCTGAAATTACTACCGTAACCGTTGCAGTATCGCTGCCGCCATTTGCGTCGGAGACTTGATAGGTAAACGTGTCGCTTGCAGTTTCTCCTACGCATAAATGCTCAAACTGGCCGTTCGGGTTATAGCTATATGAGCCATCCGATTGAATGGTCAGGAGCGCGCCAGAGGCAAGTGTGAGTTCTTCTCCAACACTTGCCGATAGTCCGTTTATCTGGGTTATGGTTAGTGCATGACCGTTGGGATCGCTATCGACCCCATTGCCGTTATCAGCAAGCACGCTGCCAGAAATTTGAGTTGCTTCGTCGGTAGTTAAATCATCATCACGCGCAGTTGGGGGCGTATTTTGAAAATTGACATTCAGCGACAAACTAGCGGTACGCGTATGAATACCATCTGTTGCAGTATAAGTGATCACAGGAACCGCGCCGACAAAGAAGGGGGCAGGATCAAAACGATATGACCCGTCTGCATGAATAGTCAGCGATCCTTCTGTGAGATTGACTGTCTCACCTGAATTATAGGTGCTGCCATCGACGCTGAATTGTGTGATGCTTAGGGGGTCATTGTCTGCATCTGTGTCATTGGCCAGCAACCCATTTTGTGCATCAACATTCAGGGTGATGCCAGAATTTGTTTCGTTGCTGTCATTATTGACGATAAGCGCTGCATTGTTATCGCGATAATCGAAATCCTGTTCACCAGCCACCGCACCACTGCCATCGGCATTTGTGTCATTATCACTGTCACCAAGATTTAAGATTGCGCCAGACAGGTTTTCATCATTGGCATCAAATCCATCATCACTATTGCTGCCTTCGAAAATATCGAGGAGGCCATCGCCATCTGTATCAGCCATGGATGTGAGAGTGTCGGGAGCGCCATCAAGACGTTCTGCAATGTCGTTTATTCCGTCATTATCTGAATCTTCGTCCAGATAATCTGCACTATCTTCCCCATCTGTATTGACGGGCGCGTTGACGTTTAATGATGTTGCCGCACTCGTGCCAGCACTCACATTTCGGGTGTCATAAACATCATCCAAGCCATCCTGATTGAGGTCAATACCAGATGGTGCGCGGTATTGAGCACTTGCCTGCGCTTCCACATTGTCCGTGATGCCATCATTGTCTGAATCAAGATCAAGATGATCTAGAATTCCATCAAGGTCTGTGTCCCGTGACTGCGCCGGGTTAATGGCTTGCAGGATGAACTCTAACCCGTCGACGCCTAATCCGGTCGCTCCGTTTTGTCCGATTGTGATCGTAAAGTTTGAGCGTGACCCATCAAGGGAAAGACTGCCAGCTGCTGTGCTGCGGTTTCCTGAGCTGCCCGATTCAGCGCTGTATCTACTTGGGGTGTTTTCACCTGCGTCACCATCCGTCACAGTGTTGGCGGACACAGAAAAATCCTGTGTGCCTTCAAGTTCTGTCCATGCACCCGTTGCAAGACCGATCAGCGCAGAGTTAGCTGTTCCACCCGCAGACCCGCCGAGCCTATCAATATGGAATAATGGCTGGTCTACAGAAACAGGGTTTCCATCGGCATCCTGAAACTCAAACGTGATGGTTGAGCCAAAATCAAAATCACCTTGAAGGCTTGCTTCGCCAGCCAGTTCATCATTCCAGAAATCATCTCCATTAGGGTTGAATATTCCTGATGTGAACCCACCCGAGGATGTGGTGGTGGCGACAACATAGACGCCATTGCCTAAATCTGTGACGGCTGTATTGCCCGATATATTCCATGTGCCACTTGTTCCAAGAGTGGCCTCTACCAGACCCTCTTGCGTATCCAGAATACCGTCGCCATCGTCATCAACGTCAACGTCATTGGCGATACCATCATTATCCGCATCAATCGCGATTTGTGGATTTAGAATTATATTCGGATCTGCGAACGTAAAATCACCGTCCCCATCATGGGCGAAAAGACGGCCTGAGTTTGCGTTCTCAACCGTGTATGTGATTTCCCAGCTTGATACGTCTCTCCATGAAAAATTGATTGCTGCTGTTTCGCGTAACGGACCTTCTGCGCTTGTGCCAGTAGGCGTGTCGTCCAGATCGCTGTCTGTGCCGCTTACCTCAATGCCTTGTAAAGTGGCCTGAATATCCAGTGCTGTATCAGATGCAGTCGTATAGCTTTTAAGATCATCAAATCCTACCGCAACGCCTTCCAATGTATTTGGCGAGTTTAATCCGTCAATGTCGGAGATCGTGAAATTGGGAGACCCTGTTGCTGGCGTATCCGTACCAGCCAAAAATATTTCCCACTGAATAGTGACGCTACCACCGCCAAAAAAGCCGCTATTGATTGCCAGTTGGGGATCGTCTCCTGCATTGCTGCCGGATACGTTTGAAATACTGCCATCGGTGTCGATGATCGTTGCATGGAGATCAATTGCCACCCCGCCAATGTCACCTGCATTTTCCCAGATGATTGTGCCATTATCGTTGATTGGTTCACTTGAAACAGAAATCGTAAGCGGTGCCATAATGCCCTGATAGGCCTCTGCAGCGATAATATCCTGCTGATCAATATCACCGATTTGAAGTTCCAGCTGCCAGTCACCGCCTAAAGTGGCTGACCCTGTTATATCATCGGAGGCCGCAATATCTGCGCCTGTCAGGCCAGCAAGGGCGGTTACTGCTGATTGACCTGCGGGACCAGCGGCAAAATTACAACCGTAAATTAGAAGGTCAGCACTAAGGGATAGTGATGCACGAATGGTTGTAAGGTCTTGTGAATGTAAACTGCTCATGCTGGCTTGTGTCAGGACACCAGAGCCCAACTGTAATTCACCGGAACTGCCATGAGCCATGATGTGGATGCGATCAATGTCGCTACGGCCCTCAAGTGCCTGTGCGATTTGTGCAACCCCATCGCTATCGCCATTGAGCAGAATGATCTCCATTGAAGGATCAATCATGCTGATTAACTGGTCGGTGTCATCCAAACCTGCATCGATGAAAACAACTGAATTTGTTTGGTCCTCTATCCCGTCCTCTAAACCAACAAGGTCAGAAACGTTTGTTTCAATTGCATCGGGTGTATGTGCCTTACTCCAGTTTGCCGCTTCGAGACTTGCTGCGGTGTCCAAGGCAGTATCCGCAGTTTCAAATCCTGCTGCATCCAACAAAATTCGAGGTTCAAGCACATAGCGATCCGGCTTGATGAGACCTTCAACAGAAAGAGCCTTCACCAATACGGAATTTGAAGCCGATCTGATTGTGGAGCGTGGATGCGCAATGTCTGTGCGGGTTCTACCCATCGAATTCCTCGTTCGATGCGGAGTCCTGCGCTTCCTGATTGTACTTGCCCTAGCAATACAACTATAGGTTGTTTATCAAGAAACCCTTAACGCATAGATTGAAACTTTAACTGTCTCGAATTTATGTGCGAGGAGGTATGGAGTAGGTTGCGGTTGCGTGAGCTACAAGACGATCATCAGCCTGTGTGTGAATGGCAATATCACAAACAGCCAGTCGCTTTCCCAGTTTCAGCAGAATACCGCGGGCTACCAAATCCCCATCCGGCTTGGACAGAAAATTGATGTTGAGATTGGTAGTTACCGCAAGGGCCACCTTGCCGATATGACCTAAAATCAACAAATAGGCAGCACAATCTGCAAGTGCGAACATGGAGGGGCCGGAAACCGTTCCGCCCGGTCTCAGGTGATGCTCTTCAACCTTCATTGAGATTGCAATCGCACCATCGCTCAGTTCGTCAACCGAAAACCCGAAACTGTCTGATTGCGGAAATACTTGCGACACATACGAAGAGACTTCTGCAGCAGATAATTGAAGTTTCGGTTTCATAATTGGTGTCTCGTTCGATTTGTTATAGTGACCTAGCGATGGCAACTTTCAGGATAAACCCTAGAGTTAGGACCCTAACTTTGCCATGAAGGTTTGCGCTTATCAAAAAACGCTGAAATGCCTTCTATCGTTTCTTCACTTTCCCAACAATCAGCAAGTTGATTGGCTGTCTCGCGCATCACTGCTTCATCAATTGTGGGGCCAAGGAAGCGTGCAAGCTTTTTAGCTTTTTCCACCGCACCCGGTGCCGTTGAAAGATACGGCTCTATCTCCGCATCAATAGCAGCATCCAGTTTGTCAGCTGAAACCGATTTTGCAAGCAGGCCCAATTGTACCGCCTCCTCGGCTTGAAATCGACGACCGGACATAAAGACACGTCGCGCGATACCCTCGCCCATTCGCGCCAGCACATACGGGCTGATCGTTGCAGGGATAAGACCAAGACGGGTTTCTGTAAGGGCGAACCTGGCCGTCTCTACACCTACCGCAACATCGCATACGCTCATCATGCCGATGCCGCCACCAAAAGCCTGTCCATTGATCCGGCCAATTAGCGGCTTGGGTAATTCGTTCAAATCACGCAACATGCTTGCCAGTTTCATTGCTTCGGCAATCCGTGTGTCACGATCGGCTTCAAACTGGGAGCGCATCCATTCCAAATCACCGCCCGCACAAAAACTCTTGCCCTCGCCTGTTAGGATGACTGCACGAATAGAAGCATCTGCGCCAAGCGCATGAGCAGCAGAGGATAGCTCCTCGATCATTGCACCAGACATAGCATTGTGCTTTTCAGGCTGGGCCAGCATCAGCGTTGCGACACCACGATCATCTGTGCTGAGTTTAAGTGTTTGGTATGTCATTCAGCACTCCTTAAACCTACTGCAAAGGCAGTGGATTTGGCTAACTGGTGCGGGTCTATGCCTGTTGCAAATCCCATTTGTTCAACCATCTCAACAACAGACGCCGTTGCCACATTGCCCGCAGCCCCAGGCGCATAGGGACAACCGCCCAAGCCACCGACAGAACTGTCAAACGTGCGGACACCCTTCTCGATACTTACTTTGATATTGGCAAGTGCCCGCCCTGCCGTATCGTGGTAATGTCCAGCTAGTTTCGAAGCCGGAACGACTTTTAGAACCGCATCCAGCATGGCAGAGATTGTTTCTGGCGTTCCTTGTCCGATTGTATCACCTAAGGAAATCTCATAGCAGCCTGCCGCCAGTAATTTCTCGGCCATTGATGCAACGCTTTGTGGAGATGTAGGGCCATCATAGGGACAATCCGTGACGCAAGAAATATATCCTCGCACTGGAATACCATCCTCCTTGGCAGCTTTTGTAACAGGTAAAAACCTCTCAATGGTTTCTGCAATCGAACAATTTACATTCGCCTGAGAAAAACCCTCACTGGCCGCACCAAACACCGCTACTTCGCTGGCCTTTGCATCGCGTGCCCGTTCATAGCCCTTCATGTTGGGCGTGAGCACTGCATATGAAATTCCACTTTTGCGATGGATGCCTGCCATGACTTCTGCTGCATCCCCCATTTGCGGAACCCACTTTGGCGAAACGAACGCTGTTGTTTCAATTTTTGAGAACCCGCAATCTGAAAGCATATCAATCAATGCGATTTTCTGATCAGACGGGATCAACACTTTTTCGTTTTGCAGCCCGTCCCGTGCACCGACCTCAAAGATCGTAATCTGCTCAGTCATCGATTTCCTCCAAGGCCACAAGCAGTGATCCGTCTTCGACCTGATCCCCTTCTGCGACGCAGACTTCACGAAGTATTCCATCGCGTGGAGCCAATAGCGTGTGCTCCATTTTCATGGCTTCGATGATGATTAAAGCATCCCCTTGTGTGACGCTCTCACCCTCAACCGCAGTTACTTTTTTCACAAGTCCGGGCATGGGCGAGAGGATTACATCACCACCTGCGGCACTATCTTGTGAGCCAAGCAGTGGGTCGGGAATTGTAAACTCAAACGTTCCCGCTTCTGCAAAGATCGCTACATGATCGCCGAATACAAACACCTCTGGAGACACGTTTCCTTCCTGGCACTCGATGTCGGTGAATGCAGGTCCATAGTCGCCATTGCCGCGTTTGCATTTGGATTGCCAGACATCTCCATGACGCCGGATGCGGGCTTCAAATTCTTCGTCGCCATAGCGTATTTTTTGCGTCCATACAGGGGCTTCCCAAATTGAAAACCCTGCCAGATGTTCAAACGGGTCTTCACCGGCATAGGCCAGTTCTTTACCCTTTGCATCGGGTAGCATTGGCATCCCCAGAGCGTATTTAGCAGCAAGCGCTATTATCTCGTCTGTAAGTTCTGCCGGCTCGGTCAGCGCTTCGATATCGCGCTCAATCAATCCGGTATCGACATCTCCGTTTGCAAAGCCTTCATGCACACAAAGCGCGCGCAGGAATGCAGTGTTTGTAACTGTGCCCGCAATTTGGGTTTCACCCAATGCTACCTCCAGCGTTGCAAGCGCTTCTTCACGGCTTTGCGCATGAGTGATTACTTTTGCAATCATCGGATCATAAAACGGAGTGATCGTATCACCCTCAATCACACCGGAATCATTGCGTGCAAGATCAGAAAACTCCAGATATTCCAGCGTTCCCGTTGCGGGCAAAAATCCCTTGGGCACGTCTTCTGCGTATAGACGTGCCTCAAATGCGTGACCGTCAATGGTCAACTCGTCCTGAAACTTTGGCAAGTATTCATCATCGGCAATTCGCAATTGCCACTCCACCAGATCAACGCCCGTAATCGCTTCGGTAACGGGGTGTTCTACTTGCAGACGAGTATTCATTTCCATGAACCAGAACCCATCCGTGCGAAGTCCTTTCGAGCCATCTACAATAAACTCGATGGTTCCCGCACCCGAATAGTTGATCGCTTTTGCAGCCTTCACCGCAGCATCGCCCATTGCTTGGCGCATCTCTTCCGTCATACCCGGGGCTGGGGCTTCTTCGATCACTTTTTGATGGCGACGTTGCAGAGAACAATCACGCTCAAACAGATGCACCACATTGCCGTGATTATCGCCAAAAACCTGAATTTCAATGTGGCGGGGTGCGGTGACGTATTTTTCAATCAGCACACGCCCATCACCAAAGCTTGCTTCGCCTTCACGCACTGCGCCTTCAAGACCTGCAGCAAATCCTTCAGGGCCCTCAACCTTGCGCATTCCCTTGCCGCCGCCGCCTGCTCGCGCTTTGATAAGAACCGGATAGCCGATCTTGTCTGCTTCTTTGGCAAGGAATTTTTCGTCTTGGTTTTCGCCATGATAGCCCGGAACGACAGGGACTTGCGCCTCTTCCATCAATTTCTTGGCAGCGTCTTTTAATCCCATGGCCCGAATGGCTGATGCAGAAGGTCCAACGAAGGTTAGTCCTGCCTTTTCTACTGCGTCAACAAAATCCGGATTTTCTGACAAAAACCCGTAGCCCGGATGAATTGCATCCGCGCCCGTATCAAGGGCAGCCTGAATGATCACATCACCGCGTAAATAACTTTCAGAAACCGGAGCAGCGCCGATATGCACAGCTTCATCAGCAAGCAGACGGTGTTGGGCGGCTGCATCCGCATCCGAGTAAACAGCTACGGTTTCAATTCCCATATCACGAGCGGTTGCCATTATCCGGCAGGCGATCTCACCACGATTGGCAATCAGAAGTTTTTTTGGCATCAGATAAGCTCCCTACTCGGCATGTCCAACAAGAGACGTTTGCCGTGAATTTCTGTGTCGATTGGCTGCCCCGGTTTCGGGAATAAATGCAGCCCGTTCTTTGTGACGAATGGTGCAAGCGTTGAAAATACATGCGCATACATCGCGTCTGAATTCATGCCTGTCAGATGAACCGTGCCAACATTGTTTGCCGTATCAATTGACTGCATTTTAATGGCAACGGATTTTGAACTTCTGATCAGTTGAATAAGCGCATCTTCGATAATGTTGAGTGTTTCGGCAGGTTGACCTTTCAGTGGAATATCCACGTAAAGATTTTCACGTGCTTTAGATGCCACAAAATCCTTGGGGTCAGAGTATTTCCATTCCACCAGTCCGCGCCCAAACTGATAAAGGCCATAGGTAAAAATTACCAACAACACAACACGGCCAATCTGGCCTAGCTCGTAACGCAAACCTGCATAGGCAAAGACTGCAATTGCTAATGCAATGGCACCCCATAACATGCGTTCACCCCCGGGTGTATTTGCGATACGATCATTATTCATTAGTGCTGAGGCCCTCTGCTATAACCTGCGTTCTTGGGATGGAACTCTGTTTTCCCGTCGACATAAACTGCAGACCATTCAGATAGACGACGGCCAAGTCTTGTGCACATCGCAATCTCACCATCCGTTCGCGGTTCACCTGCACAGATCGCCCCATAGTGTGGTGCCATTTTTCGATCCACGTAATCTGGCACGCCAAACACCATGATTCCAAAATTCATTAAAAGATGGTTGAGGGACATGCAGGTGAGTTCTGCACCACCACCATTTGCACCAGAAGAAGAAAATGAACATCCAATCTTGCCATCAAGTTCTTCCCACACATCGAAGCTGAGTTGATCCCACCATTGCTTCATGCGCCATGATACCCCACCCAGATTTGTGGGCGAGCCGAGAGCAATACCGTCCATCCAGCGCAGATCTTCGATTGTTGCGTCTTCAACGGACAAAGTTTTTACTAGATTACCCGAGACAAGTTGAGCGCCAGCCTCAATGTGGTGTGCCATGGATTTTGTATATCCACGATTATTGCTTTCAAATAAAACTAATATATTGGCCATCGTTACATCCTGAACATGCCAAATTTTGTGTCTTCAATCTCCGCATTTAGTGTGGCCGAGAGAGATAGAGCCAAGACCGAGCGCGTTTTGCGCGGATCGATAATACCATCATCCCAGAGGCGGGCCGACGCATATAGCGGATGGGATTGTTCTTCAAACATATCGAGTGTCGGTTGCTTGAACTCGGCCTCTTCTTTCTCGGACCAAGCGCCGCCCGCCTTCTCAATGCCAGCACGTTTAACCGTTGCGAGAACACCTGCAGCCTGTTCCCCACCCATCACGGAGATACGGCTGTTTGGCCATGTCCAGAGGAAGCGAGGGGAATAAGCGCGTCCCGCCATGCCGTAATTTCCCGCACCAAAAGACCCGCCAATCAACATGGTGATTTTTGGAACTTTTGTTGTGGCAACGGCAGTTACGAGCTTCGCGCCATCTTTTGCGATGCCGCCAGCCTCATATTTCTGGCCCACCATAAAGCCTGTAATGTTCTGCAAAAATAAAAGTGGAATTTTGCGTTGCGAGCATAGTTCAACAAAATGCGCGGCTTTCAATGAACTCTCTGAAAAAAGAACGCCATTATTGGCTACGATGCCAACAGGCATTCCCATAACATGGGCAAATCCACAAATGATTGTCGTGCCGTATCGCGCTTTAAACTCGTCAAAGCGTGATCCGTCCACCACGCGTGCAATGACTTCGCGCACATCATAGGGTGTTTTTTGATCAGCTGGAACCACGCCTAAAATCTCATCAGGATCGTAAAGCGGGTCTTCTGGAGACTGCAAGTTTAACTGCTGGCTTTTGGTTCGATTGAGATTGCGGATAGCTTCTCTAGCAAGGGCCAGCGCGTGCATGTCATCATCAGCCAGATAGTCTGCAACGCCGGATACTCCGGTGTGCATGGCACCGCCACCTAAATCCTCGGCACTTACCTCTTCGCCTGTGGCCGCCTTAACCAGCGGAGGACCAGCCAAGAAAATCGTGCCTTGTTCTTTCACGATAATCGCAACATCAGACATGGCAGGAAGATACGCGCCTCCTGCTGTACATGAACCCATAACCACAGAAATTTGTGGGATGTTTTGTGCAGACAAATTTGCCTGATAATAAAAAATCCTGCCAAAATGCTCGCGGTCCGCAAAGCCTTCTGCCTGTTGTGGCAGGTTTGCGCCACCACTATCAACAAGGGTAATACACGGCAGATGGTTCTGCTCTGCAATCTCTAATGCACGCAGATGCTTCTTTACGGTCATGGGATAATATGTGCCGCCCTTTACAGTAGCGTCATTACAAATGACCATAACTTCCTGCCCGTGCACACGGCCAATCCCTGTGATCAAACTGGCACAGGGGCTGTCTCCACCAAACATGCCATGGGCGGCGGTTGCACCAAGTTCTAAAAATGGAGAACCGGGATCAAGCAGGTTCGAAACGCGGTCGCGGGGCAAAAGTTTCCCGCGCGACAAATGGCGTTGTTTTGATTTCTCGTGACCGCCAGCAGCTGCCAGAGAGACCGCTTCTTTCACGTGATCGAGTTGCTCAAGATTGGCTTCACGGTTGGACGCATATTGCGCCGAGGTCGTTGAGATTTTTGATTGTAGTTTGCTCATTCGGTTTCCAGTTCACGCGCTGCCCGCGCCTTGAGTTCCTTACGGATGATTTTGCCGGTTACGGTCATCGGCAGTTGATCGATGAATTCTATTTCTCGTGGATATTCATGGGCGGATAAGCGAGACCTGACAAAGGTTTTCAACTTGTCTGCCAGATCGGGAGAAGCCTGTTTCGGGTCACGCAGAATGACATAGGCTTTTACAATTTCTGTTCGCATTTCATCGGGTTTGCCTATCACACCAGCAGATGCAACCGCCTCGTGCTTCAAAAGACAATCTTCAATTTCAGCAGGTCCGATGCGATATCCAGCAGAGGTAATCACATCATCATCGCGGCCAACAAAGCGGATAAACTCACCTTCCTGAATTCCACGATCGCCCGTTAAGAGCCAGTCACCACGAAACTTATCGCGCGTTGCATCCGGCTTCTTCCAGTATTCCAACATCATCGAAGCCGAACCCCGCAGAACGGAAATATCGCCCTCTTGTGTTGTTGGATTTCCTGTGTCGTCTATCACCGCTACTTGGTGGCCAGGCACAGGTTTCCCCATACAACCGGGTTGTGGTTCAAACAGTTTTCCGCATGTGGCGATTACAAGATTGCATTCGGTCTGTCCGTAGAACTCGTTGATGGTGAGGCCCAAAGCCTGCTTACCCCATTCGAGCATTTCGGCACCAAGTGGTTCACCACCGCAACCAACCGAGCGCAATCCGGTTAAGGTACGATCCTCCGCCTTCAACATGCGCAGGGCAGTGGGTGGGAAAAAGACATTTCGAACACTGCCATCCCTGATTATTTTCTGGCAGTTCTCTCCATCAAACTTTTCAAGCTTTGAAGCAACAACGGGAATTCCATGGTGTAGCGCAGGCATGAGCACATTCATCAATCCGCCAATCCATGCCCAGTCCGCAGGGGTCCAGAACACATCATCGGTCTGCGGCAGGAGATTGTGAAACATCTCCACGCCGGGCAGATGGCCCAATAATACTCGATGCCCGTGTAGCGCACCTTTGGGCGGACCTGTTGTACCTGATGTATAAATGATAAGTGCGGGAGTTTCCGGTGTAGTCTCTACGATTTGGAATTCGTCTGACATCTGCCCAATATCAAGTTTTTCCGGCACAATAACATGTGCAAGGTCGCGCATGCGCTGGAAGCTTTGCTTGGATTTTTCGGCATGGGTTTCATCCGTGATAATCGCTTTTGCACCGGAATCTTCAAGCCTTGTTTCCAGCGCCTCTTCCCCGAACAACGTAAAAAGAGGAATAGAAATCGCGCCCATTTTCCATACGGCTATATGGGCCGCAGCAGTCCAAACCGATTGAGTGCGGAACACGCCAATGCGGTCCCCTGCTTTTACACCCAATGATACAAGATGATTGGCAAGCTGATTTGAAAGCGTTTTTAACTGAGCGAATGAGACATCCTCACGCGCACCTTGTGTCAGGTCGATAATTGCCGTTCGCTCAGGATCACTTTGTGCCCATTTATCACAAACATCCCAACCCATATTATACGTATCCGGCAGGTTCCACCGGAACGTCTGACGCATTTGGTCATAGGTTTGGGATGACAGGAGCATGGTTATGCCGTTTCCTTCATCAACTCCCGCCCGCACAACATACGCCGGATTTCGGACGTACCAGCACCGATCTCCATCAGTTTTGCATCGCGGAAAATTCTGGAGACCGCACTATCATTAAGATAGCCAGCACCACCCATTGCCTGCACGGCTTGTACCGCCTGTTGCATGGCCTGTTCGGACGCATATAAAACAAGCGCTGCTGCGTCCTGACGTGTAACTTCACCACGGTCACAGGCTGCAGCGACCGCATAGAGATAGGCGCGCGAAGAATTCATCGCAGTATACATGTCCGCAATCTTAGCCTGCATAAGTTGGAAGTTGCCAATCGGCTCGCCAAACTGTTTACGCTCATGCATGTAAGGCATGATTTCATCCAGACAGGCATGCATCGTACCCACGCCAATCGCAGAAAGAACAACGCGCTCATAGTCGAGACCGGACATGAGAACGTTGACGCCCTTGCCTTCTTCACCCAGCACGTTTTCAAACGGCACCTCGACATCTTCAAAAATCAGTTCGCCCGTGTTGGAACCGCGCATTCCAAGCTTGTCGAAATGTTGTGATGTGGAAAAACCTTTCATGGATTTCTCCACCAAAAAGGCAGTCATGCCACGCGATCCAGCGTCCATGTCGGTCTTTGCATAAACCACCAATGTATCGGCATCCGGTCCATTGGTGATCCAGTATTTATTACCGTTCAAAACATAACGGTCGTTCTTTTTGTCAGCACGCAATTTCATTGAAACAACATCTGAACCTGCGCTTGGTTCTGACATTGCCAGTGCGCCCACATGCTCACCAGAAACAAGGCCAGGCAGATATTTTGCCTTTTGTTCTTCATTGCCATTCAGCTTGATCTGGTTGACGCAAAGATTGGAATGCGCGCCATAAGACAAAGAGACAGATGCCGACGCACGAGCGATTTCTTCCAGCGCCACAGAATGTGCGAGATACCCCATGGCGGCACCACCATACTCTTCGTCAACGGTTACGCCCAGCAATCCCATGTCACCAAGCTCTTTCCAGAGATGGGATGGAAACTCGTTTGTCTTGTCAATTTCCTGTGCAAGCGGCTTTATTCTCTCTTGTGCAAATTTATGCGTTGCTTCACGAAGTGCTTCGATTTCTTCGCCCAAACCAAAATTCATAGATGCGTAAAACATCAGATTGTCTCCTCCAATTTCGCAGTCTTGCCTTGTGAAAGACCGACCACGGATAAAACCAAATTTACGTAAATTTCTTCAATTTCATTGGCGCTTAAACGACCGCCATATCGGTACCAGGTGTTGACACCTGTCATCATGGAAATGATCGACATCGCAGTCACGGGGACATCGTCTAGCTGAAACACACCTGCCGCCTGACCGTCTCTCAATATACCGCGCAACACGCGCTCATATTGCTGCCGAAGTTTCATCACTTCGGTGTAAGGCGCTGGTTCAAGATTGCGTAATTCCATGTAGGCGATGAACACTTCTTCCGGCTTGTTGATGTGATAGCGGATGTGAAACCGGATAAAAGCTTCCAGTGCTGCATCCGGCTGGATCGGTAGATCAGCGATTGAAACTGCTTGCAGCAATTCCTGCATATGAGTTGCCATAAGCGCGTGCAGAATAGCCTGTTTTGTAGAAAAATGATTGTACAGCGCGCCCACTTGCAGCCCGCAGGCAGTTGCGATCTGGCGCATGGATACGGCAGCGTAACCTTCATGCGCAAACAGGCTCAACGCTTCCTTTAAGACGCGCTTTGCAGTTTTCGCTCCGACTGATCCGACCGTTCTTGCCATTTGGGCAGTATGGCGGAAAACAAAAGTCTTCGCAATAAATAAATGAACAGTTGTTTAATTAAATCCATTCCAGTGTGTGAACATGCGGATCAGCTTTCGCCAATACTCGAACAACACCATCTTGCGACCTATCACCAGACCATGTTTGTAGAGTGAGAAACGGACCTTGATCTCCATCAAATTCAAACTTCAACCATGCAAACGGGCTGTCAGGCGTGGCCGAGGCCCCTACCTGCTCAACGCGATGGATGATCCGGTCTTTTTCAGTTTGCGGAAAATAATTCCAAGCAATCGTATCATAGAGAACGCGCGTAATACTCTGCGGCGAATCATCAGAAATCACTTCATCAACCCAGTCTCCCGCACCAGATTTTTTCAGGTTTGGAGGGCCTGCCTGAGCCAGTTTAATTGCTGCGCTGACCCTTGCTATTCGCTCGGGCTGATCGGGCCAGAGATATGCGATCAGTTTCATACAGTCCGATGAACTCGCCACATAAAGCGGGTTCAGATCACAGCCATATCTGCCGGAAACTTTTACTGGCACATTTGGTGGCAAACTGCCCGCCCATTTTGGTAAGAGCTGTAAGGGTGAATTCTTTGACCCAAACAACTCGCCATTGAAAGTGTAGCCAAACTCAGCACATTGCAGATTAAGCCCACCGCTACACCCCAATTCATACAGTTCCAAGGATTGGCCAAACCTGTCCGCAATGACACATAGCCCTGCATAAATTGCGGAAGATCGGGCGACTTCATTGGTTTGGGGCGCATGGTCAAGCCATGATAATAAATCCGCATCTTCACGGTGAATTGCCTCTAGTGCGCAAGGGATAAACCCTGTTTCACAACTGCGCGCCGGCGCTTTGTAGTAACCGGATAACTCTGACGATTTTTCTGATCTTGCAAGTGCGTGGAGCCCGCCCGCCAGCCTGAGTGCAAGTGCATCCGCTTTAGGCGCGGGATCACCTGACCAGGACAACACTCTTGCTCCTGTTTTGCTGGACACATCCAGCATGTGAGCAAGTCCTGTCAAAAGATCATGCATGAAAGACGAACCAAGCTTTTGGCAGTAATCAGCCTGCTCTATGAACGATGCCCGTATGCGTTCTTCATTGCTCATATCACCACTCTACACGCTCGCCTTTGTAATCCCAAAAGCTTCCCGTGTCCGTGTCGCTTAATCCATCCATAACCCCCAACATCATTTCAGTGGATCTGTCCGGCGTTAGGCGTTCACGGCTTCCTGCGAAGGGATCAGAGAGTGGTGTTTCAACGGTTCCTGGATGCAACGAAACGAAAACCGCATCAGGCTTTGTGCGCCCTACTTCGATGGCTGTACATTTCAGCAGCATGTTTTGTGCTGATTTTGCCGCCCGATAGGCATACCAGCCACCCAGTTGATTATCACCAATAGACCCCACACGGGCAGACAGCGTTGCGAATATCGAACGCTCATCCTTTGGCATGAGTTTTGAGAAATACTTCATCAGCAATGCAGGGCCAATTGCGTTGAGTTGATACAACTTCATCAGATTATCTGCGTTCAGTGCGCGTAAAGATTTTTCAGGCTTGGTTTCTTCATCAGACAAAAACCCTGTTGCATCAATCAGGATATTAAACTCTCCCGTCATTGCCTGTGCAGCCGATGCAATTGTCTCTTCATTTGAGAAGTCGATTTTTGGGTTTGTGAATCGCGAAAGGCCTACAACCTCAGAGCAGTTGGGATCGCCCTGTAAGTGCTTTACAAAAGCAGCACCGATACCACCGCTTGAGCCAAAGACAATCGCGCGGTAGTTTTGAGGCAGAGAATTCATTGAAAGCATAGGAAAACCCCGTGACCAGAACTGACTTTATACATCGCATTGCTGCTGATCGTTTCAATGGATGGAAATCGCGAAAACGCTTTACCCAACTGCTTGGAGATGATCGTCCACGCGACATGCAAGAAGCCTATCTTGTACAAACGGAAGTCTACGAAACAATGCGCCGTGAGGAAGGCTTTACTGGTTATGCAGGTCATAAGGTTGCGCTAACCTCACCCGCTATCCAGAAAATGTGCGGTGTTGATGAACCCGCCTATGGCGCAATCCTGAACGAATATGTTCACCCGAACAATCACGAAATGAAACTGGATGACTTCATTCGATGTGGCATTGAATTTGAAATCGCAGTTGAAATTGGTGAGGACGTGGCAAGCGGCACATCGCACACAAAAGAGAGCATTGCCTCTTACGTTTCGGCTGTTATGCCAGCCTTTGAACTAATTGATGATCGTGATGCCAACTACGAAAATCTGGATGCGGTATCCATACTGGCCGACCGCTGCTGGTGTAGCGGCGTGGTACTGGGAGATCGTAGCGAGAACTGGCAGCATTTGGATATTGGCAATCTGACCAGCAGTGTTGTCTGGAATGGTACACGTGATGAAACGGGTCATACGGGTGACGCACTGGGGCATCCGCTTAATTCTGTTGCCTTTGTCGCAAACCACCTACAGGCACGTGGTCTAAAGCTCAAGCAAGGCGAAATCATTATGACAGGCAGCGCCCTTAAAACACGCTTTCCAAAGCCTGGTGACCACGCAGAATATCACGTGGATGGTCTGGGTAGTGTCGTTGCTTCTGTTGCGTCTGGCGCATAAACTCTGCTTGGGGATTGACCCAATATATTGAACCAATCGAAAGGCTAAACCATGAACCTCAGCGCACCTACTACACCCGTTTTTATAATTTCAGTCATCATTGCTATTCTTGGAATTTTATCAGGCACAGGCGTTCTTGCCATTATTCCGGTATCTGCTTTCTGGCTTGTTACAATTGGCTACGTCATTTTAGCAGCTGGATGTTTGCTCAAAGGCTTCTAGAGCGTATCTGGCTTGGATTGAACCGTTTGAACGCCGTGGCGTTTGTGCT
>CAZEPF010000014.1:0-2024 GCA_964514045.1 uncultured Rhizobiaceae bacterium
TTGATGCGCTGGGATTTGCTGGTTGTTTCCTCATAATCATTAAACACGGAGGCGTGAGAAATGCGCCTCGGCGGGAAGCTCCAACTCACTGCCACGCGTTCTGCTGATGCGGGCAATGTCTTCTTCCTGCACAAGTTCTGCGTCTACAATTTCAGACAAAGGAGCATAGGCATTTTGTGAGATTTGCAAGACGCCTTGGCTCTCGGCAATTGTTGCGGAAAACAAAGACAGCAATGGTTCCAAGACCTGACGTGCAGATGCAGCTACTGGAATAACAAACCCATCCAATACACCGTCAATTGAAACACCCACATCGTCATAGCCGTATTCAGATAGAATGGTTTCCACCAAATCCTGAACAGGTGCAGAGCCAAGCCTTCCATTTAGCCAATGACCTCGCTCCCAGTTAGGGCCGTCTGACCATATGTCCTTTTCCAGCGGAAATGCCGGAAAAGGTCTCGCATCCCATGACCAAGGGGTGATCTGATCTTTCGCTACCATTCGGCCTGAATACACTGAAGATTGCGGATTGGTATTGGCATTACCCCAAAACGCCATATGCGCTTCAAGAAACCGCCGTTGAATTTGATCATCACGCGCGCCAGCAGAAAAATACGGGAAAAACGATTGGGATGATTTCGGGTCATAAAAAACGTTTGGCTGGTTTGCGCCGTGATCAATCGCAGGACATCCAAGCTCGGTAAAGAATATCGGTTTGGATTGCGGTTGCCAGTTTGTCGATATAGCAGACCTAATGCCTGCGGGTCTTTCATGGTGAGGATTGGACCACCACGATGTCAAATCCTTGTACCGGTAAATCCATGGCTCGCCCTGACCATCTGTAATAGGAGACCGCAGAGCGTTTTGCCGATCATTTGCGCTGGCATAATACCAGTCAAAACCCTCACCGCTGGCAATATTGGATTGCAAATAGTCACGGTCATTGGATGAGCGATATTCGCCTGTCGACGGGTCACGGCCTTCGCGCAAATCTGACAGTGGCATGTAATTGTCTATGCCAATTGCATCAATTGAAGACGATGCCCATAGCGGATCGAGATTGTACCAGACGTCACCGGAATTATCCGCTGGCTGATAGCCAAAATACTCGGACCAGTCCGCAGCATATGTGACGAAACATGTGCTGCCCAATGCCTGTTTTACGTTGGCAGCGATTGTGATCAACGCATCGACAAAAGGAAATTCTTGGTTCTCATCGCGAACCCGCGTTAGCCCTCGCATTTCCGAACCAATTAAAAAACCATCGACGCCACCAGCCTGTTGAGCAAGATCAATATAGTGATCGATAAAGTCGCTATACCGAGCAGCAAAACTTGTAATCTGAGTTCCCGCATCTACCGTTTTATCAACTGTGTTCGGCGCATCAGGCGCTGGATAACAGGAAATCTCACCGCGCCAGGGATAGGGAGGTTGGGTTCCGGCACCGGATAAATCTGGCAAGATTGTATCATCCGGAATATCCATCATCATAAAGGGATAAAGCACAACACGAAGACCGCGCGCTTTTAGATCAGCAATCGCGCGCAGAATGGACCCGTCATCGGGTGTACCACCAAAGGCGGGTTTCCCGTCAATTCGGCTTACAAGATGTGCCGTATTGCGGTTATAGTCTCCCACCTTCCAGCCGGAGAAAAACTTGTCCGTAACACCGGGCAGGACATCGCAATTGCCTGCACGCAAGTCCGTACCAAACCAGCTGATAACCAGCGCTACCTGTTCCAGATTTGGGCAAACCGCTTGCAATTCATCAATGGATGCTTGCCAATCGGTAACTGCGATAGTGGTATGGCGATTGCGCGCAGCATAGGGTTCCCCCTCCCCATCGGTTGCCACCAAGTGCGGGTCATAGCCATATTCCGTTGAACCGGGAATAACGGTCATCGAACGGATTTCCGTTTCAAGTTTTCCGACAGCACGGATGATTTCAAACTCAAGTTGCGGAATTCGATTGCCGTAAGTTTCCAGCGGCAAACTATCAAACACAATGTAACACGTACCACGAT
>CAZEPF010000014.1:2034-13057 GCA_964514045.1 uncultured Rhizobiaceae bacterium
CGATAGGCCGGTGTGTTGCCCAGTCCTTGCTTTGCTTCGATTAACGGGTCCGGCAATTGGGTTTGGCTTCCAGTATAAAACCTGAACTCCACTTCTGTGAGATCAAGTTCCTGTCCATCAGCCCAAATGCGCCTAAGGCATGAAACCGGCCCTTCGCAAATTCCAACGGCAAAATTTCCATAATAGGAAAAACTGGTCGTGGTAGATTTTGGACCGCCGCCTTTCCCACCAGTTGATGAAGTGCTGGATTGCTCTTCAAATCTTGTTGCCCAGATGATTTCACCTGCCAACCTGTTGCGGCCATAGGCGCGGGGAATTCCAGCACCTTCATTGGAGGTGAGGAGCCGGGTGCCTTCCAGCCTTGGCCCCTGAATGACCTGATCTTTTGAAAAGAGTGCCTGATCTGCCGCATAACCAGCCGCTGCACCCAGTGCGCGACCCGCCATAGCGCCTATCGGGCCAGCAATTGCACCACCAATCGCAGCGCCTACTGTTTGAAGAACAACTGTCGCCATTTAGTTAGTCACCTGTGATTTCTGGATCGGGAAAACGAAAGCAAGCGCTTATGTGAGTACGCCAATGGGTTCCAAGCGTTGTTTCCACCACGCCAGATTTTTCATACGCATGAATGAAACGGTTTCGCCCGGACAGGATACCAACGTGTTTTGTGATGGCAGATCCACGCCAGTGAAACAGAACAAGGTCACCTGCCCGCTCCTCGCCAAATTCTAATGGATCAAACCAGCGCGATGCCGCCGCAAGCAGTGTTTCTTCACCGGAATGCTCGTTCCAGTCTGAACTGTAGGACGGCATAATCTCAGGTTCGTCACCATAGAGTTTACGCCATATGCCCCGAATAAGACCGAGGCAATCCGCACCCTGCCCCCGAACGGATGCCTGATGACGGTAGGGCGTGCCAATCCATTCCCGCGTTTCGCGCAGGATGCGTTTTCTAAGATTTCTTGTGGTCATGGTATAATCGGAGACCCGTCAAATTGGTCACTATTACCCGCATGGGTAAGCGAGAAGGCATTGCCTGGCACATGCGGGAAGCCTTGAAAGTTAAGCGTGTTGGAGAACTTTGCTTTGCATGTTGCAAATAAGCGGTCACACCCGGCACTTATCAAAAACTGATCGCCCAACACGATTGCGGACGGCATGGGTTGCCATAAATGCAAGGTGATGGTGCTGCCCTCTTGCTTATGCGCCAGCACTTCAATTTTACGATTGGTGTTATCGCCGGAAGTCCATTCCAATTGACCCTGGCTAAACCATCCAGCATCAAAACTTTCCAGTCCGGATACTTCTACGATTGAACCACCCAACACACGCGTAACCTGACCCACTTGGCTGAACTGCGATTGAGACAGATCGACCTTACACGCATGGTCGCCAAGATTTGCCTGACAGCGCCGCTGGAAATGCTTGCCCTTTGTCTGATCCAGTATGGATGTAAGGCCACGCAGTTCCATGCGGAAGGCGCCATCTTCGCGTGTGACTTCACCGATGAGATATACCCTGTCCAGCAAGGCTTCTTGCGGGTTCATCCAGTTTACAAGCCACGTTGAAATTCGCGCATTATCAAACTTACCGGACATTATGTCATCTTCGCGGATAAAATCAGAAGAAAGTGCGCCAGACACTTCTGCAGAATTTACGCTTAGTCCAAGGCGCTCTTCGATCAGACTTGTCTCCATGCCAGCGTCTCGTTCGCAGAGCGTGTTGTCTACTGTGATTGAAACGTCATGATCGGTGAATCCAATCTTCTCGCCTGCACTGGTTTCGATGATCCAGCATCGACACAGGGTGGTAACCTCACCACGAATATGGGTTTGGAAATCCTCGCTTAATGCTCTCACAGGACCACCTCCATAATCGGAATACTGGGAATATCGCCCGCCTCGAAATGGCTTAGATTGACGATGATCTCATCTGCATCAAAGCGCACAGCAACATCAAATTCAAAGCCTGCAGTGATCGTGCTCCCAGAAGCGGGAATAGCATTGGCGTTAAAGACAAGCGCATGGGTTTCGGAGTTAAACGTAAAGTCGGATGGGGGCGTTGGGACGTTATCTACAGCAACCAACAAACTGTCCTCCACAGGTTTTTGGATGGTCCGCATGTATCCCGTTTCTTGCAAGCCATAGTGTTTGAACAACGCAAATGAAGCAGTTGACCCGTCCCCCGTACCCAACAGCATATCGCCAGCAGTTGGCACATCACCGGGGGCGCAGGATTTACAATCCATAGGATCGCGAAACCGAAACCCGAACAAACGACCACGGCGTTCTTCAAAGAATTCCAGCACACGGTGAAGATCGTTCACCGTCTTTATGCCATATCCTAGATTGTACCTACGACGCGAGTTTGCCCATCGCGAATTGCGCTGTTCTTTGCCGGACGCAAGTGTGATGACTTCTGTTCTTCTTACTGGACCGCCCGTCGCGCCAAGGCTCAAATCGGTTGGAAATCGCACATCGTGAAATGAGGACATTGCTGGCATGATTAAATCCCCCGCTTTCCACGGTTAACCGCTCGCGCCAACATGGACGTAATCTGGCCTTCAGACTTTCGAAACGACCCTGCATCATTTGCATGGACATTGAAGATAATATTGCCCGCGCCTGACTGGGATGCGGCACCTATGCCAAGCTTTCCATCGCTGCCGCGTTTTAAGGGCATGATTGCTTCTGGCCCTGCCTCCCCCATCACGCCCAAACGGTCGCCAAAACTGAAAGCAGTGGGAGAACTCACCACACCACCTTTGGCAAATGGCACAACGCGTTCGCCAGAAAACACACCCCCATTGGCAAATGCAGGAACACTTCCGGACACAGACCCGACCAAGGAGTTGGTGACACCACCCACAAGCGAACCAAACAGGTTTTCCAAAGGCTTTAATGCCTGATTTAGGGCAAGATCAGCCAGCCGCATTCCGATAGAGCGCAACGTGTCTTCAAACCCCTTGCCTGAGCGGATGGACTGGGAAAGCGTGCTGGTAAATACACGTCCGAAATCCTTGGTGGCATCGGTAAGAGCCGACATCGCCGTATCAAATTGCGATGTGTCGGCATCCACAGATACCGTGACCGTTTCATTGTTCATGTTAGCTATCCGGATAATCGTTTGTTAGGGCGGAGAATGTATCTCTCGGCATCGGGATCATTGCGTTAGTCTGATCAAATGCAGCCAAAGCGGCAGAAATTTCTCTTGGTGTCATTTCCCAAAATTGAGCAGACGACAGCCTTAAAGTGCCAAGACCAAATTGCATGAGTATGGCCCAAGGCAGGCAAGGCTCATTCTTCATGGGTAGTGGTTGAAACAGTCACAGGTTCAAACGTTGCGGTCAGCAGACGTGCCGCCAAATCCACAAATCCGCTCAATCCATTTTCCATGCGCATATCGGAGACATCCTCTTCAGACACATCATGACCGCCGCCGTTTAACCCGGCCGTGATGATTTTGATCAACTCCGAGGCGCTTAGTGTGCCACTACTAAATTTGTCAGCCAGTCGCGCTAGATTGCCAACCTCAAGCCGCTCTTCCAGTGAGGCCAATGCACCAAGGGTCAGGCATAAAGTCCACGCTTTGCCGTCAATCTCGCCGTGAATTTCTCCTCGTTGTGGGTTTACCATTATGCAGCTCCCGTAAAGGTGATTTCACCAGCAGATTCGATTGCCAGATCAAAACTCACCTCGCCATCGTGCTGGCCCGCATATTCCAATGCAACAATCTGGAAAGGCCCGGAGATACTGCCAAATTGCGGGATGATAATTTCCCATGGAACAATTGCCCCTTCAAAGAATTTTGCACGTACCAATTCATCGCTGATAGCATCTTTGAAAATTCCGCTCCCGCTGATTGATGCACGACGAACGCCCGCACCGCCCAGGAGTTCACGCCAGCGTCCGGCAGATTCTGAATCGGTTGCATCAACCGTACCAGCGTTGAGTGAAATCTGTCGGGCACGAAGCCCTGCTACTGTCTGAAACCCGTTTCCATCCGGGTTGATTTTCAACAAAAGATCCTTGCCTTTTTGGGCAACCATAAGCGTATTCCTTTGATAAGTGATTTTCAGGTTAGGTGCGGGCGTTCGCGACGTGTGTCACGAGTTGCCGGCGGGTTCAGTCACGCCGCGAAAGTTCATTTTTGCCAGAAATAAATCTGTCTCTTTATCGCGCCCTGTCTCGGTAAATTCATGCCGGAAGTTGACCAGCGCATGGCCAGAGAGTGCTTGCAGCAAACCCTCAAGCGCACTGAGTACCAATGCAGAAATTTGGGTTACTTCCTTACGCCCCTTGTGGCGCGACCAAATATTGAGCGTGATAAAATGCTCCGTGCCGTCTTCAGTGCTCGTTGACCAGTCACTATGGGTCATGTCACCAAATACAATGTAGAGGGGTTTTTTACCTCTTGGCACTTCATCATAGATATACGGCCCGCCCAAGGCAGTGATGAGTTCTGTTGAAGTCACAAGTGCATCATAAAGCGCTTCCTGTAGTGCAAGTGCAGGATGGGTCACGGGCGTTTCTCCAGCGTTTTTCGGGATTGATTTTGCTGGCCGGATTTAACCTTAGATTGTGGTTTAGAGGGCCTTTGAAACCGTTTCAGTACCGTCGACAAATCAAACGCTGTTGTTGTGAAACTGACCTTCATTATTTCTGCTCCACGCATAAGCATTCCAGATAGCGGCGGGTCTCGTCGAGGTCATAGGCAAGTTCCACCTGAAACCTGCGCGCACCCGTAATAAGACATGCACCTGCCATCACGTCCGCATTAAAGCGCAGGGTGATTTTGTGACTTGCCTTCACCACACTATTGTCCGCACGCGTGACCTGTTTTGCGTTCGCTGGACTGATACAGGCCCAAGCCGATCCAACAGACTGCTTTTGGGTTACATATCCACCGCACCCATCCTCAACCTCCACTTCGTGTTCAATGGTAAGTTGGCGATTGAAGCGCCCTGCATCGACAACGGGTTTGTTTTTCAATGCGGCGTTCATAGGCGAACCCTCCGCATAGGGTTGAGCAATTTCTCAATTCCTGCTGGCAGGCTATGATCAGCTGCTTGAGAGGATGCGCCACGAAACTCATACCAATGGGCAATGATCAAGTGCAGTGAGCGAATAATGTTGGAGGGAATATCCAGACCGCTTTCACCAAAACCGGCTTCGAAATCGATCTCCAGACCATTGGCCATCAAAGAGGCCTTAAACTCTGGCCTTACCCGTACGATCGCACGATCATTAGATAAATCCAGACGATAATTCTGATCGCCCAACGTGGTCGCAACGCCATCGTGATCATAGGCCGTTACCTGATTGATTTGACGGATAGGCCATGCCTCAAGTGCGATTGTGCGGTTCGGTAAAACCTCATCCACATATTGGCGCAAATCCCGTAAAATAAGAACCTGACGAATATGCGCTTCGACGTGATCCACCGCACCTTGTGCAAGCTCTGTCAGAAGATCGTCTTCCACATCTTGATCAATCCGCAAGTGCTGTTTGATTGAAGCAAGCGTGACGGGCAGTGCCGCTGGTGGTGTTAAAATTGAGAGAGGCATGGATTTCCTTTTCTTTGAATAAAAACGGCCCCGACTATAAAAAGCCGGAGCCGCGTTTTGACATCAGCCCTCAGGGGCTTAACGACTAGGGAGGTGTCGTTAGGCTGTGCCAAATTTGATGAGTTTGATCGCGTCGAAATCCTGAACGCCGCCACCCACACGCTTGGTCGTATAGAAGAGGACGTAAGGTTTGGCAGAATACGGATCACGCAGAACACGCACACCCGCACGGTCGACAATCAGATAGCCACGGGCGAAATCACCGAATGCAATCGACATCGTATCGGTTGCAATGTCCGGCATGTCTTCGGCCTCAACCACATTGAAGCCCATCAATTGCGCTGCCTGACCAGCACCTGCAGGCGCTTGCCATAGATAGTTGCCGTCTGCGTCTTTCAGCTTTCTGATTTCTGCCTGCGTCTTGCGGTTCATCACCCAATTGGCGTTTTGGCGATGGCCTGCCTTCAGCGAGTAAATCGCGTCTAACATCACGTCAGACTGGTCACTCGCGGCAAATGCACCATCGACACCCGTTGGAATATAACCGAGATTACCCCAGCTCCATCCGGCTTCATCCACCGTTGGTACTGTCAGAAACCCACGCGGTTTGTTCACGCCATCACCATTGATGAAAGCGGCACTTTCCTGTTCGGAAAAAGCCTGTTCCACTTCGCCAGCAATCCAGGCATCGATATCAATCGCTGCATCATCGAGCAATTGTGACGTTGCCGCCGGCATGGCGTAGAGTTCCATGGTTGGAAACTGCAATTCAGACAGGGTTGGCGAACTGGTTTCAGGTCGTGCTTCGGTTTCTGCAGCCCATCCGGTGGCCGGACCTGAAACCGCAAACGGTTTTTTGTAGACAGAAGACGACACCAGTTGCACACCCGCAATCGAGCGGATGGGGGAGCCTAAAGAAAGCCGTTTGCCAATCTCGGTTGCGGTTTCGTCCGGCACCAGAAATCCACCATCAGGATCAGAGCCGTAAGACAGCGCTTTTTGTTCAAAACTGCGCAAGCCTTGTTCCTGACCTTTACGCACATATTCATCAAACGCGTTTTTATGTTCGATACTGGCCAGCGAACCGGAACCCGAACCACCGATTGCAGGGCGCTTGCCTTTAAGCAGCAAGCGGTCCATTGCAGATTTTTGCTCGTCCAATGTGCGGTTGATACGGTTCATTTTTTCGACCGTTACCACATCTTCAGAGACCTGATTTTCGATCTGCGCAAGGCGCTCGTCATTGGTATCCTTGAAGGCTTCAAATGCCTGCATGAATTCATCAAAGGCTTGCGCCACATCCTGGGCATCACCTGTTGCAGCTTTTGCTTCCGGTGCGCGTTTAAGTTGAGTTTTCATATTTAATTCCTTGAGTTCAAAGTTTGGGTGGCCTTGTGAATTTTAGTCACAAGGGTGTCCTGCGTTGCAGCGTCTTGCTTGCAGCCCAGTGCATGAAACCCGCTTGCTATAAATGCGCGGGCATCACGTCTCGACAGTCCCGCATCCCGCGTGAGCCATCGTTCAAATTCTCGTTTGGTAGGAAGGGCATTGCCCTGCCCTGACTTAACAGTTTCAATCCGCGCGCCTTCAAGAAGTGGAAACGTCACCACGGAAATTTCCCAAAGGTCTGCGGCCAAAATCCATCGCGTTTTTGTTGTCGGATTCATGCGCGCGCGTTTGGTTTTGAAACCGATGGACAGCCCATCAATCGCGCCAGCGCGCATAAGTTCAAGCACCTCATCGCTGCGCTTTACGCCACGGGTAATCTGCCCTTCAACGTAAAGACCCTTGTCGTCTTCCTCGATGCGTTTCCACACACCAATCGGCTGATCGGGATCATGCTGAAACAACATTCGGACATCCGAAGTTTTGCGATTTTTCAGCGAGAGTTTGAACGCGCCTTTAGCAACCGCATCGCGGCCCTGATCCACTTCGTTGAACAGGCTTGCATAACCGGAAAACCTGCCATCCAGGCGAACGCTTTCCAGTGAAACATCCATGCGTTTCGTCTCACACGCAGCCAGGCTTTTGTGCGCTTTCATATGTTTCTCCATGGGTATGATTATTTTGTTGCGCGACTGGCGAGACGCGACAGGACACCAAGTCCCCACCAAGCGCCAAGGCTTGCCAGGGTTGCGCCAGATAACGTCATTTCAAAGGGGGTAATGCGGTCTGCGATACCCATCTCGTCAGCCAGTTTCAGACCGACCGTTGTGCCAAACATCAGGCCAGCGGTGATGCCGATTGCAAAGCGTAACCACGCTTCTCGTTTGCCATTGGGCAGCAGATAAGCAATCGACACGGCAGAGCCTGCAATCGCGCCCACTATTTTAGCTGCAAAAATCCAGACAGGGTCTGGCACATGCGGCAACATTGAAAGGGGTCCGGCTTCTCCACTATGCATGGGAGTTCTCCTGTAAATTGATTTCTTCGTCTATGGGTGCAAAGCCCAAGGCCTCGCGCTTTTCGTTTGCGGTGAGAAAATCTGCACTGCCAATGCGTGCCCAATGGGCCTCGCGTTCGTTTGATAGGGCCGCGATATTCTCCGTGTCTGGCCGCAGGGAAACGCCATCTTCAAACCAGACGCTTAACCAAGCGCCAATATCTTGAGCGGTGCGTGTTGCAAGCGGCAAAACTGTTTGCGTCCAGAATGCGCGGTTGGCTTCTTGGTAATTCGAGTAGGTGTTATCCCCGGGGATACCAAGCAACATGGGCGGCACGCCAAAGGCGAGGGCGATCTCGCGTGCTGCGCCATTTTTAGCTTCCAGAAAGTCCATGTCTTTGGGCGAATAGCCCATTGCCTTCCAGTCCAGCCCACCCTCCAGCACCATCGGACGGCCCGCACGACTGGCACCTGAATATCCGTCTTCAAGTTCTTCCTTGAGGCGGGAGAACTGATCATCGCTGAGGTTTTCACCCGCACTTGATGCGTATACCAAGGCACCCGATGGCCGTGCCGAATTATCCAGAAGCGACTTGTTCCAGGCGCTTGCTGTATTGTGAATATCAAGCGCCATATGTGCCGCAGATAAAGGCGGTAGCCCTGATACTTCATCGGCGGGATTGAACAGGCGAAGATGTAGAAGCATCGCCGCCTCGCCCATCTCAAAGCGTTGAGACCGCGAACCCACTTTATAGTCGTAGGCTTTTGGATACCCGCTCCCATCCAGCACGGGATGGACCTTGCGCGGATCAAGCACGTGGAGTTCACGAGGCGTTCCCTCTAGTTCCACCAGCATGAGATAGGCATTGCCGGAGATCAACAAATGTCCGAACACGGTTTCAATCAGGTGATTGCCCCGAGATTGATCGTTTGGGCGTGACAGCAATTCCAACAATGGATGCTCGTCACAATCAATTCGTCCTTCGCAGGCTTTCAACGGAATTGATGCAGCCGCCTCGCTGATCATGCGCACGCATCGATAAACGATAGGATTGCGGCAATAGCCGTTTTCCAATCCGCCTACGCCAACCGCACTCCATGATGCAGCAGCCGTGCCATGAAACGCGATCAATCCGGCGTTTGATTTTGCTTCCAAACGCACAGGGTTACGTCCGGCCCGTCCGAGCCAGTTGAAAAGAGTGTTCATATGTTTTCCGTTTTGTTTCAGGCCGTGCGAATGCGCGGGCTTGTTTGCTTTGCAAGTGCAAGTTGGGTGACCGCCCAAACGAGCGCATCCACGCGGTCAGGTGATAACCCGTCTGCCAGACCATCGGGCGACATGGCGCACATCTGGTCTTCCAGTTCAGGATATGTCCCCACATGACGCACCTGACCGCGCTCATAGAGCAGCGCCACCGGCTCTGCCCTCACCCACTTTGCCCGACTGGCATGTACCATCCGCACTGGCACGCTTTCATCCGTTGCGTGGATGATCGAGCGCACCATGTCACCGCCCTGATTGGCTTCTGCCACGATCAGGTCAGCTTTCAGCAAATGATACAGCGCTACCACTTCGCGTGCCCATTTATTGGGGCCAGCGCGTTCCAGCGTTTTATCTGCCAGCACATAGCAAAGATTGTCATCTGTTTTACCCACTGCGATGATGCCGCAAGCAGCAGATTTTTTCTTGGTGCCGGAGCCTGCCGGAGGATCAACCGCGATTACAATCCGCGAAAGTTCCGGCGGTTCCGACACACGCAAACCATCCAGTTGTTCGTGTTTCCATAAGGCATGTTCGTGTGCCTCAAGGATTTCCCCTTCCAACTCCTGACGGCCAAGGCGTGTGCCGCCATAAATGCCGTTTACATAATCCAGAAACCCGCTTGCAAGATTGCGTTGGTTTTCCTGTGTGGTTGACCGCACGGTGATGGTGGCGGGATCATTTAACAATTGCTTCAACACCCGAACAGGCTTTGGCGTTGTCGTCACCACCTGACGGGGTTCATCGCCCAGTCGCAACGCAAATTGCAGCATGTCCCAAGTGGTCTGGGCGTTAGACCATTTGCATAATTCATCGCACCACGCAGCGCCAAACTGACTGCCCCGCAACCCGTCCGGATCAGCGGAAGAAAACAGTTTTGCAACCGTGCCATTGTCCCAGATCAGTTCCCGCCGCGACGAAATCCATTGCGGACGCTCGGAAAGTTTGTGAATGGCCAGTAGACCGGATTCACCCTCCACCATCACGTCACGCACATCATCATAACTCTGCCCCACCAGCGCGATGCGACCTGCCGCATTGCCGGGGTAATGGGGGTCACCCAACGCCACTCCCTTGAGCCATTGCGCACCCGTTCGGGTTTTGCCCGCGCCACGTCCGCCCAGCACAAGCCAGGTGCGCCAGTCAGACAAAGGCGGGCGTTGTTTTAACCGCGCCCAGATCGGCCAGTCATAGCGCATCGCTTCAAGGTCATCTTCATTCAACTCCTCCAGAAACAGTTGCCTCAGCTTCTTTTTCGACAAGCCGGGCAATTTGCTCCTCAAGTTGTCGGCGGAATTCCACCACATCAATTCCGCGCTGTGCATCGCTATCGCTATCTCGCTTAATCCGGTTGATCATGTCTTCCACCCCCTGCAAGGCTTTGAAGATTCCGCTGAGAACCTTCATGCGGTATTCAGACGAAGCGGTGAGGAAATCCTCCTCCGTTTCGGTCTTTTCCAATTCTCCCATAAGACGCGTTCGCAAACGCAAAACGGCAGATTCAAGCGCACGCGCCTGCCCGCCGGACGGATATGAAGTATCCACGGTTATTGTCCGATATGTTATGTTGGGTCTGTTTCGAGTTTATTTTTTGGGTCCGGCCCCAAACCCGATGCGGTATGAGAATTCATCACGCATCCGATTAGGGTTTTAGAAGCTAGAAAATACACAGCGCCTCAGTGAGACGCTCTTTTTTTATTCGCACTTCTCCGACCATACAAAGGTTGTACCCCAAAACCGTAACGGTGTCAAGGAATATTTTCCTATAATCATAAATGACAAAGCAGAAGTCAAATGCTAGAGGAAACAAGAC
>CAZEPF010000014.1:13067-26087 GCA_964514045.1 uncultured Rhizobiaceae bacterium
CGTCTGGGGGTGCGTGTCTACACTTTTTTTGGAAGCAACAATCGCCTCGGTTCCAAGCTCAATAGTGTTAACGATGCTATCAACCTCGCTAAGAATCTCATTGAGGATTTTAACCGCAGGTTTCGCACGAAAAAATGCGGGCTTGTTGATCGTTACAAATGTCTGGATGCTCACTTCAAGATTGAACTTCTCAACACGAGAGGCAGTCATGAAGGTCAACTCTCTTTTTCTGCTGTTCCAAGAGGGCTCCACGTGATCGATTAGCATAGGTCCAGAAGTGCCCGTTCCGAATCCAATTTCTTGGTGGGCAACCGCCATCGGAGCAAGAATTCTGTGTATTTTTTGATTCCTGATCTCGTTAAGTGCGTACAGGAGACGATTCCCTCTCTGGTAAGATTTGAAGGAAAGAAGGAGTTTGACGAGGTCTGCTGGGATAACGGCTCTTTTCCTGCGGAGGTCATTGCAAGCATCTTTCTTGGTTTTGCCAAAAGGGAATTTGGTATTTTTGGGAGCAGCTTTCTTGCTGATGCGTCTGGCGCTATCATAAACAGCATGGTCGAGAGCCGAGCGCAGGTTGCCAACGATATCGAAGGCGATGACCCGGAGTACAGGCGGGATTTCTTCGGTAATTTTGGCTTTGAAAAGCGTTTTGCCGGTACGGGGGTCTTTCTCTTTGAAAGTGCTGTAAGGACGTTTTTCGTTGAAAGCGGTCTCAACGGACTCAAATTCGGAAATATGGCTTTTGGCTCTCTCGATGAGAAGTTTTGCGCTTAAATAATGATCCATGACAGACACCGATTAGGAAACAGACGACGAGAAGCGGGACGAGGTTTTAAAGCGGATGCTCAACACACGCCAGCGCCAAAGGAAAAGGGCGAAGCCGCGAAATGCCGCCCTTCATCTTCGCATGATGACTCCGATTGATCGTTGGAGTCGAATCTCAGTTTCTTGCGCCTGTTGAAAACCTTAGCCCATTGTTTAGGCGTACGCGGCTTCGTTAGTTCGCCGATAGGTAAGGCGCTTGCCAACTACACCAGAAAGAATGTTGGCGGCCTAAGAAGCGATCTTGGGAAATCTTCATTTGGGAATGGTAGTCGGCGCGACGTTTTTCGCGATACAGCAAAAAAACTAAGCAAGCAGAAGAGTTATAATACCAAGCAGACCAGTAATAACAGCCGCATAGATGCCGTAGTTACTAATCGTGTTATATGTTTTATCACTCATCATTTTTCCAATACTAGAAAGAAGTTCACCGTAGTTAGGTGCTCTACCGAATATCAATAATATACCATAATCGTACAAAACGTACAATTTATGAGGCACTGATACTTTTTATCGTTACAACCATATAGCCATATAATGACTTAACCACTGATTGCCATCGGGAATATTCCCCTCAAAACCGCCCTTCAAACTCCAGAAAACTTTCGCAGAGTTGTTGGGCGAGGTTCATTTCAATGCCCGTTTCGCTCACTAGAAAGCGCGGGGTCCAATTGGCAAAAACCGGCTCAATCGTCCGCAGGCGTTTGATGATGCCGCTGTCGCGTTTCAGCAGTTGATTGGTCAACTCGCTTGCCGCCAGATAAGGCTCGGATACCAGCCGCATATCCAGATCATACTTTTCAGATGCGCGTTGCTGATAGAGTGCCGCCAGCCCCTCTTCCACCACCGGGGCATTGGCCCCGCCGGTTGGGGCAAGCAGGTGGATTACTTCATGTGCCAATTGGAAAATTGCGCGATTTGTGTCCGAACGGGCACGGTCTGTTAAGATAATTGAGACATGCTTACGGTCACCGGGATACCAGACGAACGGTCTGTCCCCGTAAAACTCGATGCCAAGCGGGGTGTAAGACATGTCGCGCGGCCCGAACATGATTTCAGCGTCTGCCAGCAATGTGCCAAGCAAGCTGGTTAACGTATAGCGATATCCATCTCTCGAAGGGAGAGGTTCTGTGGCAAAGCCGGACGCCAAAGGCGGTAAAAAATTGATAGACACACGTTACCTGCCAAAGGTGGAAGACGAATCGGTTATTCTTGACGATGACCATATTCATCTTGGGGTCGCTGGCAAAGTGGGGTTGCCCGGTCCGCTTGTGGATCGTGATACGATTAAAACGCCCAAACTTGCCTAAAGTGGCATTTTATTTTTCGTCGGCGATGTAAATCTCGCGCGGCCAGTCCACCAGATAATTTGCATAGTCTTCCGGCTCGATGCCGTGATCTTCAATCGCGCGACCGCGAACGCTGATGCCGGCGCGATGCACTGTATCCGGATCACCGGACATGAGTGGATGCCAGTCGAACAGGTCTTTGCCCTCTTTCACCAGACGATAGGCGCATGTGGGCGGCAACCAGCCAATTGTCTCGATTTTCTCAGGTGTTAGCTGAATACAATCAGGCACTTTATCAAAGCGGTTTGAATAATCTTTGCAGCGGCAGGTATCGCAGTCGAGCAATTCACAACCCACATTTGTCCAGTAAATTTCGCCTGTATCCCAGTCTTCCAGCTTGTTCAGGCAGCATTTTCCGCAACCATCACACAGGGATTCCCACTCGTCTTGGGTCATTTGCGGTAGTGTTTTGGTTTTCCAGAATGGAAGCTCTGCCATAAACCTGCCCTAATCGCGTTTACCAGTTCTCGTAAAAATGCAGATCAAGCGTGTATCACCTCATCACATTCATAAAACGATGTGCTATAGAAGGTGGAGGCACACAGCAAGGGATATGTGACGGTTGCGTGATCCGTTTGAAAACTCAAACAAGGGCAAGGGCTGGAATCGCCTGATAGACTTCGATTCGTGGATCGATTCCTCGCTCTATTCTATGTTCAACAGCGGCGCTGAACGGTGGGAATCAATCACCATTTTCTTCCGCCGTTTTCGAGTGACCGGATTTACGAAAGCATTTGTTGAAGTTGCTGACGAAGGCATGACGCTTGCACTTATTGGTTCAATCGTAATGTTGGCGCTGGCGCTGCCCGCATTTGAAGAAACCCAGAAAGACTGGCGTAATCAGGGAGATTACTCAGTTACCTTCCTTGATCGTAACGGCAAGGAAATTGGCCAGCGCGGTATCCGCCAAAACGAAGCCGAAGAACTGGACGCGCTGCCGGACCATTTCATCAAGGCAGTGTTGGCAACAGAAGACCGACGCTTCTTTGAACATTTCGGCATTGATTTTCTGGGTCTTACCCGCGCATTGGCCGAGAACGTGCGTGCTAACTCTGTGGTTCAGGGCGGTAGTACAATCACCCAGCAATTGGCAAAGAACCTGTTTTTGACCAATGAGCGGACGTTAGAGCGTAAAATCAAGGAAGCGTTTTTGTCGCTCTGGCTGGAAGCCAACCTGAGCAAGAAAGAAATTCTGAAACTCTATATCGACCGCGCCTATATGGGTGGTGGCAACTTTGGCATCACGGCTGCGGCACAATATTATTTTGATAAAAACATCAAGAGCGTGTCTCTATCAGAGGCTGCAATGCTTGCGGGTCTTTATAAGGCACCTGGCAAATACGCACCGCACATCAATCTTCCGGCTGCACGTGCGCGCGCTAATGAAGTGCTTACCAATATGGTGCAAGCAGGCTTTATGACGGAAGGACAGGTTATCCGTGCCCGTCGTGAACCTGCCAGTGTTGTGGAACGCGACGATCTGCAAGGCCCAAACTACTTTATGGACTGGGCCTATCAGGAAGTGCAGCGTAAGGCAGTTAAATTTAAGACACGCAGCCTGATTGCAAAAACCACCGTTGATCTTGATCTGCAACGCGCAGCAGAAGAGGCTGTTGAATCCCATCTTCGCCAGTTCGGCCGCTCCTACGGGGTGCGTGATGCTGCTATGGTGGTAATGGACTATAAGGGTGCCGTTCGTGCAATTGTCGGTGGCCGCGATTACGGACAAAGCCAGTTTAACCGCGCAACGTCCTCACGCCGTCAGCCCGGTTCTTCGTTCAAGCCGTATGTCTATGCGACCTCGATTGAAATGAACAAGTATGACGAGACAACCCGCGTGACAGACAGTAGCGTATGTCTTATCCGGTTTGGTCGCAGTTGGTGTCCGCGAAACTATAATGGTGGTTTCAGAGGGCGCACTGATCTACAGACTGCGCTGATCAAATCAATCAATACCATTCCTGTAAAACTCTATGTGGGCCGTGATGGTCTTAAGGGTATTGGCGGCGACCGTTTACTGGATACGGTTCGTAAAGTCGGCATTGACTCCGACATTGTGGTCAACCCAACCATGGTGCTGGGTTCAAACGGCGTTACCGTGATGGAGATGGCCATGGGCTATGGCTCATTCATGACGGGTGGCGAACGTGTTCACCGTCACGGTATTACACAAATTACGGATAAAGCAGGCGACATTTTATTTGATTGGGGCAAGGATGCTCCACCAAAAGAGCGCGTGTTCTCGGAAGAAACTGCGGGCGTTATGAACCGCATCATGTCGCAAATTCCGGAATGGGGCACGGGTCGTAGGGCAGCGCTTGAAGGCATTCGCTCTGCTGGTAAAACCGGTACAACACAGGCTTACCGAGATGCATGGTATGTTGGCTACACCGGAAACTACGTGGCGGCTGTTTGGTTTGGCAATGACAATTACCAGCCAACGCGGCGACTAACCGGCGGTCGCCTACCCGCTATGACATGGAATAAATTCATGACCTACGCGCATCAAAATATCGAGCGCCGACCTATTCCCTTTATAGAAAACCCGTTCCCGGGCAGCGAAGGTGGGGAAGCAACCGTTGCGGCCTCTTCCGATGAAGAGAATGCAGATATTCCAGTGCGTCCAAAGCTTCTTTCTCAAGACGCGGAAAACGCGTTAAACAAGCTTGAAACTTTATTGCGTAATGCCAAGCCGCTTGATCGCAAGGATAAGCTTGCATCCAATCCCAACCCTAATCCGTCTTGATCTGTCAGGTTAAGAGCGTGATCATTAAACTTAAGTCAGCCTAGTCGTTTCGATGAGAATACTTGTTCACCTGATCATTGTGCTTGTCATCGGCCTTCTCGTGGGAGGGCTGACGTCACAATATTCCATCCGTGCATCGCATGGGCTCGGTGCGATCAATGTGGGGCCGTGGTCCGCATGGCCATTTGTTGGTGGCGCCGAGATTGATCCTTATACCGCAGCACGTGCAACCGCAGATGGAACGCTTCCTTTAGGGGCGGCGGAAGGTCTTGCCTTTGAAGCAACGCGTGATGGCGGCGGCTCGGAACTCAACCGGAAATGCCAATACGTTCTGAAAGGCAATACGCCTACAGCAAAGCTCTGGACGATCGCCGCCTACACGGATCAAGGCGAATTGATATCTGGACCAGAAGGATCACAGACAGCGCTGATGTCTCGAAATATCGTGCGTTTTCCAGACTCGTCTTTCCTGATCAACTTAAGTGACGAACCCACATCCGGCAATTGGATGCCACTTTCGGGTGATGGGTCGTTCCGGTTGATACTTCGCCTTTATGATACACCCATCACCAGCAGTTCAGGCTTGATTGATCCCAGCATGCCTTCCATCAAACTCTTGGGGTGTGGGTCATGAAGATGCGTATACTGTATCTACTAGGGTGCGGATTGGTACTTGCAGGCATTATCCACATTGCCGTGATTTTATTGATCCCGTCTTTGGGTGGACGCGATGCTGCGCGGCAGATTTTGTTATCAAGCGAAGACTTGCAGTTTCAGGTCATTCAAGAGACTGACAAGGCTGTGCGCTTTCAGGATCCGTTTTTCCAAACTGTGTCATGCAAGTTCACACTCTCAGACAGTGCCGTATTTGTGTCCGGCGGCAGTGCCAGAAATTTTTGGTCCGCTGTCGTGTATGACGGAAAAGGTCGTGTGGTTTACTCCATGAATAAACGCACCGCTATTGGCAATAAATTACAAATGCTGATTGTGAACCCCATTCAGATGGCAGCACTTCGCCAACTTCAACCCGTAGAGATTGAAACATCAATCGTGGTTGAAACATCTGTCAGTGAAGGGTTTATCCTGGTTCGCTCTCTGGCACCTGATGAAAGCCAGAAAGCGGAAAGCCTAGATTTTGTGAAAGGCATTAGCTGCCAACCCTATTCTGCAACTTAGAGCGTTGCGATTATAGCGGGCTAATTTCTCGGCTTGCGAGGTGTTTTTTTGGACGCAGCGCAGGGTTTGTCTTCCTCCTGCGTCGAGTAATGCACCCCTTCAAACAAGATGACTTTCGCAGTCTTCTTGCCTTGCATATGTTTAGTGCCAGTACGCGATACTTTATCCAGCGGGAAATTTAAAACAGCACCCATGTTTACCTCCCGCGAGGTTATGGAATGGCGCCACTGCTTCAATCACCATAGACGAAATCTGGGCGCGGTGAATATCATCAACTCAAGTAAAGTCAATTAAGTGTTCAACACCATTCAAACTAAACATGGTTAATCAAATGTAAACGTTTTTTGTGAGAATCTGATTTCGACAGACAACTTTAAAAATCAGATTGCACTTCCAATGGGTGAACTTACCAGAGACGGAACTATTTTGAGAAACCGGCGCAACCACACTTTGCTGGAGCGTTTGTGCATTGATTTCTCAGATAATGTCAGGCCAACAAACGAGGAAGTCCTTAAATTCAAAGAGCTTTTCTACGTGCTTTCTGCAAAAGCTAACGTGTGGGAATTGTTTGGACTGTCTTCTCTTTTAGCCCCCCATCCTTATCTGCCAAAAACAATCGTATTCTTTTTTGCGCTTTCAGACATTGAAATTGCAACGCCAATGATTCTTCAATCAGGCGTGATCAAAGATGCAGACATTGCCAATATTATCGCTCATCGGGGGTTTGAATATGCAAAACTGGCAGCAGCAAGAAAAGAAATTGGGGCCACTGCTTTTGATGCAATCTTAAAATCTGCCGATGATTTTGATCAATTTTCCGAACTCAAAAACATTTTAATTGAGAATACCCATATCTTCGATCCAAGGGCCTTGCATACCAGCTTGTCCAAAGCTGAGCGCAACCTTCCCACCCCTATGGTTGAGGAAACAGCACTTCGCAAAGAAACGCTTGAGCAACCATCATCCGATAGCGACCTTTCTTCCATCCTCCTTAACCTTGCTTCAAAAGGCGGGAAACTAGGCCAGCAACGCAGCCAACGCCAAGACAATGAGACGTTTAGCGACACTCTGCTCAGACATGCACGTAATCAGGACACGCTGTCATTTGCTATGGCGATTGAAAAGTTTTGCGGCCTAATGCCAACCTACACTATGTTGACTATCGAGGACCAAAATGCAGGCGCTTTAGCAAGTATTTTGCGGGGCATGGAAATTCAGACAACAGCAGCGACCCGTATCATGCTGTTATTGGTTGCAAGAATGGGACGGCAATTACAGGTTATGAAACTCGTGCGGGATTCATATCACAAGCTCGATCCACAAGCCTGTCGCGAATTCCTGCATAAGCATGGCGCGCGCTTTGAAAAGATTGCCGAGACCACACACCGTTCCGAGCGTCTTACAACAGCACACCGTGATCGTTCCGCTCAAGGTTCGCTAATCGAGAACGCAACAACGCCAAACCAAACACCACGGGAAATCAAAATCAGTTCTGCAAGCTAGGGTCAGGACCCATTAATTAACGCACTATGGTGGCGATGAATTTGTTTGAATGAAAGGCGTAGATGCGCAGGAAACCGTCCGGTTTTCAAGCGTGTACAACGTATCAGTCGGGCAAATTCATCCCATCCGGAGGACAGACTGCTATGACTGCGATCTACAGCGTCAAAGCTTTTAACCGGGGGATGAACCCCGCTTTGCAAGCTTTTCCTTGTATACCTTGTCATATCAACTGCCATAGTGTGCTAATTAGTGAGTCCTGATCCTAGGGTCAGGACTGGCAATCAATCCCACCTATTTGGCAAGCTCAAGTGCGGGTTCGCCAGTGCCTAATTCTGTTTCGATAATCCAAAGATCAGGATCGAAGCGTTTCTGTTTTTCAAGATAGTCATCAATCTCGGCAGTGGGTTTTGTATCCAGTGCTTTTTCAAACAGACGGTCTGTTGGCTCATCCTCAAAATAGGCCTGAGGTGCCGGTGCATACAGGCTGGCGGTTCCATTAAGGTGATTGTGAATGACAAACAAAGCACCTGCCTGTTGAGAGCCGCGCTTGACTGCCATGACAAAAGCACCCCGATCGGTTTCACGGCGCATAAACGCTGCAAACCACATCACACTGGTAATACGTATCATTCAGAACCAGAACCGATTTCAGATGGCGGTAATAATACCTGCAGACAGCATTTTTTCAAAGGTCTGGCGATCAATCTCACCGCTTGGCTTTAGTTCAAAGAACTCTTGGAATTGCCGGATTGCAGCACGGGTTTGATTTCCAAACACACCGTCAACGTCAATTTCGTCAGCACCAAATTTCTCTTTAAGCCCGCTTTGAATTCGCTTTACAGTTTGCGTATCAAAATCTGCCACAGTGATGTTTTCAGACACAATGGAATTATTCATTGTGGCGGGGGCCACCTCTGCGCGAGACCGCGAAACCGAAACAGTAGCGTTTAGGCTATTCAGCAATTCAAATGTCGCAAGACCATCCGGTAAAATGCCCGCGCTTGTTTGAAAATTCATGATCGCCTGCTTGGTGCCAGAACCATAGATGCCATCTACCTTGCCTGGATACAGACCAAGCTCTGCAAGTGCGCCCTGCACTTCACGCACCATTGGCGCTTTGAAGTTTTTAATCGAACGGCCAGGGTTTGCCATCGGCACCGGAATGTTTTTGAGGCTAATTGTTTGCGTCAGCACATTGCGGTTGATCGTTCTAGGTTGCGGCGCCACAGCCAATTTCTCAACGATTGAATCATTGACCTTTTGTTCTTGCGTCATCCAGATCGGCGCGGGGTGAACCTCAGACTGGTTAAACACTGCATTGCCAGTAAAGAGCGTGAAGCCCAATCCAAATACCAGAAAACCGGCAAAAGTTGAGGGGTGATGTGCAACACCATTGAGTAGTGATTTATACATTAGTCCGACTAATTTCATGTTCCGCCCCCGGAGTTGGTCTTGTGTTGTTTCTCAAACTGCGACTGTGACTTTGCCGAATTGAGATATACGATTTCGTCATTTGCGTGTGATGGTATGGGTGAAGCAGTTTCACCAAGTGGCAGGATGATAGCTATCGTCGTTCCAACACCCACGCGGCTGTTAATCGCGATCCGCGCGCCTAGTAATTAGATGAGTTTATGAACAATCGACAGGCCTAATCCGCTACCACCGTATTCACCGCGAATGGTATCGTCCGACTGGTAGAAAACCTTACCCAGTTTGGAGAGCGTATCGGCATCCATGCCAATACCATGATCGGTTACGGTGATCTTAATTCGAGAACGAAGACGCGTTACTTTTACCTCGACCGATTTTCCTTCTGGTGAAAACTTCAACGCGTTGGAAATCAGATTTGTGAAAATCTGGCGAAGCGCACGACTGTCTGAATTGATCTTTGGAATATCCTCACAGCCATCCACCTCAAGTGCGATTTGCTTGGCCATAGCCAGCGGCAGCATTGAACGGGCGGTGCTGTCTAGCACTTCACCTAAATCCACTTCCGAATTATCGCGTTCCTGACAGCCCGCATCCAGTTTTGACAAATCAAGAATATCATTGATCAGGCTTAACAGGTGCGTCGCGGACTGGCTGACAAGTCCTGCATATTCAAGCTTCTTGGCATCATCCAACCGGATAGCCGCCTTGCCTTCCAGAAGTTCCGAAAAGCCTATGATTGCGTTGAGCGGTGTGCGTAATTCGTGGCTCATGCTTGCAAAGAAACGATTCTTCTCGTCGCTCTCTTCATGTGCTTCACGCAATTGAACCTGCAGGTCTACAATCTTCTTTGTATGTTTGGTCACGTCTTTTGTGGTGACGAGAATTAAGTTCGATGTGGTTTGTGACGGTGAATCATACGCGCGACATTGCATTTCAAATTCATGCGAAAGTGTATGCTTATATTCATCCGTTGTTTGACGCTTAAATGAGGCTTGGATCTCGCGGCCACTTTCCAGCGCATCTGCAAACCCGTTTAGAACCGTTACTTTATCTTGCGGGTTCATTCCGTCGAAATAGGAATTCTCGTGAGCGGTTTGGGATGATTTTGCAAATAATTCGATAAAGGCTGCATTGCCCCAAACCAGTGCTCCATTGCCAAAATGCAATGAGACAAGCCCCGGCAATGTCGACAAGACATGCACTTCGGCGCTGGACAGCCCATGCGCTTCAATTACAGCATCACGATCACTTGCCGTTAGTTTGGAAGCAAGGTGCTTCCATGAATTTTCAATAGCGTTACTCAAAACAACATCCGCTTAAAAGTTACCGTCATTGGTTACACAACGTGTTTAACGGAAACCTAAATGCGAATTGCTGAGGTGGGATATTTGGCTGAAATATCGATTTGCAGCCGTAATTCAAAGGTTATGGTAAACAGGTTATTGCCAAAATTTTAGTTTCCGGGAAGCTCCGAGTTTTAGCGATCACAAACAGACTTTTTTAACTCTGTCGTAAGGTCTTTGTGCCACCACGCAGATACGTTTACTGCCAGATGGAAACTCGGAACTACGTTATGATACGTTTAATTGTTGCTGCAATGATTGCATATTTTCTCATTCCAGCTGAGTTGCGCCCCAACTTTGGCAGTGTGAATGTAAGCGCGATCTCCACAGGTGAAGCGATTGATGCAGCAGGTGCGGTTGTGCGTGACATTAAAGGCTTTTGCGAGCGCAATCAGGAAACATGTGAAACGGGTTCAGAAGTTATAGGCGCTGCAAAACAAGCAGTTTCTACCGGCATTCAAAAAGCTACACGCGAGGATGGCTCTGAAACTTTGCAACCGGCAAACGCGGGCAATGAGTTGAGCATTCAGCCAGAAAATAGCCAGCCTGCAGAAACTACAGAAACTATACAATAATCCGTGCCAAATCCGTGATTGCTCCCTATATATGATCACGTGTAATCAGGCAGGCTGTCATGGACATTGATGAAATTATTGAAAACTTTGAATTCTTGGACGACTGGGATGATCG
The DNA here is from genome assembly GCA_964514045.1 of uncultured Rhizobiaceae bacterium. Taxonomy (GTDB): domain Bacteria; phylum Pseudomonadota; class Alphaproteobacteria; order Rhizobiales; family Rhizobiaceae; genus JAALLB01. The sequence goes on from CAZEPF010000014.1 coordinate 24,128, forward strand.
ATATAAATATCTGATCGAACTGGGCGGCATGCTAGACCCTGTTGCCGATAACCAGCTTGTTGCACAAAACAAGGTTCAAGGTTGTGTCAGTCAGGTTTGGCTTATCTCGGATCACGATGGCGGCACTGACCCTATTATGAAATTAAGAGGAGCGTCTGACGCGCATATTGTAAGCGGGTTGGTGGCAATCGCTCTTGCAATCTTCAACGGCAAGCCAGCGTCGGAAGTTGTGGCAACAGATGAAAAGGCGGTTTTTGATCGTATCAATCTGTCCGAACATATAACTCCACAGCGTTCGAATGGTTTGAAATCTCTCGTCAATCGCATCAAGAGCGATGCGGCAAACGCGCTGACTGCTTGACGATTTCTATCACAGTGACGGACGATAGTCGTCCGCAGCCCAAAGGTTGATTTTGCCCTCCTGGCGATTTCCATAGCCCGACAACCCATAGTGGCGTGCAAGATGCGCTAGAGCTGTTTTCAGCATTAGCTTGGCCGACCGTGGCGGTCATTGGCGCTCGCGCTCTACCTTTTCCAATCCTTTGAGAAAACAGCAGATATCAAGCGCAACGCCGGAAAGCTCCGGCCCTAAGAATTTAACGGCTTTAGTAACGCGGCCACGTGCATCCATTGCGAAGTCAGAAATCTCATGTGCGCAAAACCGCATGCCTTTACCACTGTAACCAGCGCCCGCATCCAAACGTGCCGTGATTGAGGGTTGCAATTTTCCGGTTTCAAAGTCACGGCGCAAGCGCTCTCCAGCCTCAACTTCTGATTGCTCTAAGTACGCTTCGCGTTTTGAGCCGGAACGACGCGCAAGACGCGCCAGAGGTGACTCGTTCAGATTAAGCCTCGGTGGTATCTTGATGTCATTGTGTTTGGGTGCAGAAGAAGTTGCACTTGCCTCATTTGCTAGGCCTACTCCCAGTTTGGCGCGCAACCATTCCAAACCGTGATCAGAAACATAAAGCCTTTGATCGCTATAAAGCACCAAGCCCTTACGTTTGGCATGGTCCAGCAAAAGACTATCAAACGTATGAGTTCGATGATTCCAATTAAAGCTTACCCGATTGTCTACCTGACTGAATGCAAACCCCTTTTGGGAAGACTTCGCGAGCAATTTGATCAATCTCAGGAGTTGGCGATCATCATGCTTATTGGATGTGTCATTCTGTTTCATGATGAAACCCCTTGCGGAACTTTTTGAGCCAAGTCCATCACCGTGGAAAAGGTTAGTTCAAACGCCTCCATGCGATCATCAAACTGCGGAATGTCCCGCAATTCTTCTATCACCGCACAGGCATGGCGCACGGTTGTGCGGTCGCGGTTATAAAACTTTCCTATATCCATAAATGTTGAACCAAGCCCTGTGTTCATCAGATACATGGAGATTTGTCTGGCGCGCGATGTTCTGGCATCCCCGCGGTGAGTAGCAAAGAGATCTTCGCTTTTCATCTCAAACGCTACTGCTACCATCTGATTGATAAACTGCATCAGCATTGAATTCCGAACCACATTCTCGCAGTTCGATGCCCCTACGCCCGAGCATTGAGGTTCTTTGTTCTGAAACGTATCAGGTGTGTCTTCTTGATTTTTGTTGATAGACCCAAGGCGTATTGGTACGCGTCCCACATAAGTTTGACTTAGCATTTCCCTACCTCCCACAAAATAGGATTATTTTCCTGATCATATCGCGAAGAATTCGTGGGGCAAAGAGTAAACTGAAAAATCTGGCTGTTGATAAATTAGCGCTTAGGAATCAAATGCTTCCAAGCAAGGCGGCCACTACATCAAAAAAACCTATCCCCGATTTTATATGGAGCATACAAAAACGCCGCAGCTAGTTAGGGACAACCCCTGGCCACGGCGTTAAAAATTCTTTTATTGATGAAGAGGCAAATACGCAGGCTAGAGCGTGTCTGTCTTGGATTGAATCGATTTGATGGGTTGGATTTTTGAT
>CAZEPF010000015.1:0-26078 GCA_964514045.1 uncultured Rhizobiaceae bacterium
GCACAAACGCCACGGCGTTCAAACGGTTCAATCCAAGCCAGATACGCTCTAAGAATATGAATTGGGGTGTGAACAACTGTTTGCCTTGAAACAACGCTAAGCTATTGCTAGATGTATTAAGCCTGTTTCAAAGGCATTCTTTTTTGCACCCCTTATGCTCTATTTGAGTATAAACTAGTTAGGAGGGCGTTATGACCGCCACCGATACATCAATCAGCAGCAATCAATCAGACAAAACTACTTTGTCCGCAGCCGAGAGATATGGCGAGATGGAAATGCCAACACTCGAATATACGAAAGAGGTCGCGCGCGAAACTGCACACCTCTACGAAAAGGTGAAGCATCATATTCCTGAGATTGAATGGCCTGTTCACGCGCCATTTGTCCATGCGATCAATAAAATCAAGAAAGAGCGGAATGCGGTTATTCTTGCTCATAACTACCAAACGCCTGAGATTTTTCATTGTGTGGCGGATTTTGCAGGCGATTCACTGCAACTTGCGCAAGAAGCTGAAAAGGTTGATGCGGATATCATCATCCAATGCGGCGTACATTTTATGGCGGAAACCTCAAAACTTCTAAGCCCGGATAAGACCGTTTTAATTCCAGATATGAAAGCCGGATGCTCATTAGCGGAATCAATCACTGGCGAAGACGTGCGCCTATTGCGGGAAGCTAATCCCGGCGTGCCGATTGTTACTTATGTAAATACATCTGCGGACGTAAAGGCTGAAAGCGATATCTGCTGCACGTCCTCTAATGCTGTGCGAATCGTTGAAAGCTTCGAATCAGATACTGTGTTGCTGATCCCTGATGAGTATCTGGCACAAAATGTTGCCAAAGAAACATCGAAGAAAATTCTGACTTGGAAGGGGCATTGTGAGGTCCATGAACGCTTCACTGCTGATGAATTGCTTGCCTATAAAGAGGCTGATCCTGCCATTCAAATTGTTGCTCACCCAGAGTGCCCGCTGGAGGTGACTGCAGTTGCAGACTTTACGGGCTCGACCTCTGGCATGATTGATTATGCGAAGTCACAGAAATCAGGTTCAAAAGTTTTGCTTGTGACCGAATGTTCGATGGCATCAAATATTGAATCAGAGGCCAAAGGCGTTGAATTCATCAAGCCATGCAATCTGTGTCCGCACATGAAACGCATCACGCTTCCAAAGATTTTGGAAAGTTTGGTCTATATGCGTGAAGAGGTTTTGGTTGATCTAGTTATGGCAGAAAAAGCAAAACATGCGGTTGAACGCATGGTCAATTTGAAGTCTAATTAAAGTCACTTATGACAAACCAGACAGACCTTTTTCCGACAGCTGCAAATTCTGAAGTTGATGATGTCATCATTATTGGTGGCGGCCTAGCAGGACTATTTTGCGCGCTTAAAATGGCGCCTCGCCCTGTCACGATTTTGGCGGCAGCTCCTATTGGTACTGGCGCATCATCTGCTTGGGCGCAGGCAGGCATCGCAGCAGCCATCATGCCAGGCGACACAATTGATAAGCATGTAGAAGACACGCTTGTTGCAGGTGCGGGAATTGTTGACGAGCAGATAGCCCGTCTCATGGCTTCACAAGCCTCTGATCGCATTCACGACTTACTAGAATTTGGTGTTCCATTTGATCGTGACCTTGAAGGCAAGCTTGAAGCGTCACGAGAAGCGGCACACTCTGAGAACCGGGTTATTGGTGTTCAGGGCGATAGAGCTGGCAAAGCAATCATGGAAGCTTTGGTATCGCAAGTTCGAGACAACCCTTCTATTTCTTTGCTTGAAGGTTTTGTGGCAGAAGAATTGATCACCAACGGCAAGCGTATCATAGGACTTCTTGCACGCGGCGACCGCGGCACAAATCCTCACCGCATTGAACTTCCTGCCAATGTGGTAATCATGGCATCAGGCGGCGTAGGTGCTTTGTACAATGTGACAACAAACCCGACCCAAGCGCGAGGCGGCGGCATTGGCATGGCCGCACGGGCGGGAGCAGTAATTGCCGATCCTGAATTTGTTCAATTTCATCCAACCGCAATCAATGTTGGAAAAGACCCTGCCCCTTTGGCAACCGAAGCTTTGCGCGGCGAAGGCTGTACCCTTCATAATGATGCTGGCGAGCGGTTCATGCTGAAAATTCATCCAGATGCAGAACTTGCTCCGCGCGATGTAGTGGCCAAAGCAATCTTTGATGAAGTACAAGCCGGACGCGGCGCATGGCTTGATGCAACTAAGGCCATTGGGGAACATTTTGCGGAGGAATTTCCTACGGTTTATCAGTATTGCCAAGATGCAGGCATCGACCCAACGAAAGATCTTATTCCGGTGATACCGGCTGCTCACTATCATATGGGTGGCATTTATGTGGATGCAGATGGGCGATCATCCCTTGATGGACTATATGCCTGTGGCGAGGCCACTTCCACTGGCGCACACGGGGCAAACCGACTTGCATCAAACTCTTTGCTTGAAGCGGTTGTCTTTGCAGGGCGCATTGCCAGTAACATTCTGGGGCATTATCCGACTGCTTCTAAGAGCAAAATTACCGAACGCCCCCCTGCCGATGATGATGTTAAAAACGAAACGCCCTTAATGCCTCGTCTTCGCGATATTATGTCGAGCTATGTAGGTGTTTCCCGTAATGGTAAGGGCTTGCGTCAAGCAATTGATAAAATCACAAAACTCGAAGCTGAAAATCGATCGCCACGACTGGCCAATGCCCTGACCGCTTCAAAACTAATGGCCGTTGCAGCTTTTTTAAGACAAGAAAGCCGTGGTGGACATCGGCGATCAGATTTTCCTGACGTGGAAAACGATTGGAAAAAGCGCACGTTCATAACGCTTGCCCAAGCCGATGAAGTGATCGACAAAATTTTGGGAAACCCTGATGAGTAGTCTCTTTCCTCACCTCTCACCCGTTCTGATACGTGGCGCTGTTGAAGATGCGCTACGTGAAGACCTTGGGCGTGCTGGTGACATTACAACCAATGCAACCATTCCAGCAGATGCGAAGGCAAAATGTGTACTCTCGACTCGTGAAGATGGCATCCTTTCTGGCTTGGAGGTTGCCCGCACAGCCTTTGCTACGATTGATCCCAGTATAAATTTCAACGCACATTACGATGATTGTGCCGACCTCAATCAAGGTGACAAGCTGGCAAGTATCGAAGGTAATGCGCGGGCAATTCTTGCCTCTGAACGCGTAGCACTAAACTTTCTGATGCGGATGTCTGGCATTGCGACCTATACCGCTCAGTTTGCTGCTGAAATTTCTCATACAGATGCCAAAATCTGTTGTACACGAAAAACCATTCCAGGCCTGCGTGCGTTTGATAAATACGCGGTAAAATGCGGAGGTGGCTCCAACCATCGCTTTGGTTTGGATGATGCAATCTTGATTAAGGATAATCACATTGCTGTTTCAGGCGGCGTAAAACTGGCAATTGAACGCGCGCAAGCGTTCGCCGGACACTTGGTTAAGGTCGAAGTGGAAGTTGACACACTGGCGCAATTCGAAGAAGCACTCTCTGCTCGTCCTGATGTAGTTCTACTTGATAACATGAGTTTGGATCAATTGAACAAAGCCGTTGCCTTCAATCAAAAAGATAATAAAGGCACAGTGAAGCTTGAAGCCTCAGGCAATGTTAATATCGACACCGTTAAAGCAATTGCAGAAACTGGTGTTGATTATATCTCCACATCCAAAATCACCATGGCTGCTCCTACACTGGATGTGGGCCTTGATATTTCGGTCAGCTAGACTTCAAAGGTCTCTATTATTTCGCTTGTAACAATCCAGGTTTGCTGACAGGTTCGATGTGTGTTTCTGGAGTAACCCATGACCGAGTCGGCCTCTCTCACGCCTAAAGCAAAACTGATCATCCTGTGTGGATGCGCCATTGCGTTACTCGCATTTGGCCCACGCTCTGCTATGGGATTTTTCCAGCAACCCATTCTGGATTCAACCGGTTGGACGAGCGCGACGTTTGGCTTGGCAATTGCCATACAAAATCTTGCTTGGGGTATCGGGCAGCCTGTCTTTGGTGCGTTGGCAGATCGATATGGTGCTTATAAATCATTAGCGGTTGGTGGCATCATATATGCCATTGGTCTTTACATGATGGCGACAGCCAACGCTCCTATCTGGCTTCATATTGGCGGTGGGGTGTTAATCGGACTCGGTGTGTCTGCCGGTTCTTTTGGTATTGTACTGTCTGTGTTTGCTCGTAATGTTCCAGAAGAAAAAAGATCATTGGTATTTGGCATGGGCACGGCTGCCGGTTCAGCAGGCATGTTTTTCTTCTCACCCTTGTCAGTAAGCCTGATTGATTCACACGGTTGGTCAAATGCGCTTGTCTATATGTCAGCGTTGATGCTGCTTATTCCGCTATTAGCTATTCCGCTGCGCGGCAATGCACAGAATTCATCTGTTGCTATAGAAAATATGAACCAGACCATAACGGATGCGTTACGTGAAGCATTGGGACACAAGTCTTATCTTTTGCTGATTAGCGGCTTTTTTGTGTGTGGATTCCAGGTCGCCTTCATTACTGCGCACTTTCCAAAATACATTGCTGACCTTGGCATTGATGTGAACATTATGGGCTTTTCTGTCGCGGGATGGGCATTGGCGCTAATTGGACTTTTTAATATTTTTGGATCGCTTGCTTCGGGTATTTTGGGCCAGAAGTATTCCAAACCAATGATGCTGGTATATTTGTATATCGGTCGTTCGATTGTTGTAACGGCATTCCTACTGCTTCCGCAAACGCCAACCAGCGTGATTATTTTCTCTATTGTGATGGGTGTATTATGGCTCTCAACCGTCGCGCCAACAAACGCGCTTGTGGCGGTGATGTTCGGCACAAGACATCTTGGCATGTTAGGTGGAATCGTATTTTTCTCACACCAGATCGGTTCGTTTCTTGGTGTGTATTACGGCGGATATTTACGCGATGTCTATGGCAGCTATGACGTTGTGTGGTGGCTAGGCGTAGCGCTAGGTATATTTGCAGCAATTGTGCATTGGCCAATCCAGGAAAAGCCGGTCGAACGACCTGCCATCGCCAGCTAAAAATTTCTACCTTTCTAGAGGATTGTAAATCGCACACGTCTCTGTGCCATGGGCAAGTAATTTGCCTTCAACCGTTTTGAGGGTTGCTTCACAGGTCGCAAGTTTACGCCCCATGTGCACCACTCTTGCGTCAGCGATTACGTCACCTGTCTGGTCGGTAATTGCCCGCACAAGATGCACTTTATATTCGGCGGTAGTGTATGCCATTCCAACCGGAACTTGTGTCCATACGCAGCAACCCAGTGCTGAGTCTAAAATTGTGCCAGCCCATCCGCCATGTACAACTCCGGCCGGATTGTAATGCTCTTTCAAAGGTCGGCCTTTGAAGACAACACGGCCTTGTTCGGCATGATGCATTTTGAAATTCATCAGTTTAGACATGGGCGGTGGCGGTAAGTCTCCCGCAATCATACGATGACAAAGCTCTAAGCCAGGCGTAGATAACAATACATTTTGGTCTATGTGACCAAAGCCCTTATCCTGATCAATCCAAACTATTTCATCGCTCATGCGCTACTTCCTAATTTTGACACCGCGCGAATAAAGCTGGCGCGCTCGTTAGGTGGTTTTATGCCTCTTGGACCATAGATATGTCGATCAAAAAAATACCCGCTTAATACAAACCCATTGTTCAATTGTGTGGCATTAGGCACGCGGCCCCAGCCTTCATCATGCCGGTTGAGGAATGGCGGAAAGGCAAGCATTTTATCTGCCCATGGTTGCCCCGCTTGTTCGCTCACAGCCCTACCCGATTTGGGTGATATGTAGATTAGCCGACTTGTTTGTCCGGTTGATGCGCAAGATGCCATGTCCAAACCAAAGCCCAATTCTTCTAATAATGCGAGTTCGAACCGCACCATCAAGCTTGCTGCAATTTCTGGGGTTTCCAAGTTTTCGACGATCACACGCGACGCATTATAGAGACCGGGGTGTGGATCGCGTTCAGGCAATAATCTTAAATGTGATGCCAATGTTTGAATGCCGAAAGTAGCAGCAGGATTGACCATAAGCCCAGCTGCATATTGATCTGCGGGTTCTAATGAATACGTACCAAGGTGGTCTTCCAACCGAGCGTGCCATGCTGCCCCTACAAAGTTTCCCGCTTGCAGGAATGGGCGCATACGCTTTGATCTACCGCCACGCACTAACCCCATATGTCGGCCATGACCCAGTGTCATCAACTCGACAATGGCACTGGTTTCACCGTGCTTTCTAACTCCCAGAATTAGTCCTTCGTCATTCCAATCCATATGACAAAGCTAACCTTCAAGCTGTAGGAAAGTCGAGACCCATTTCGCGATATCGGGCAGGATCATCGCCCCAGTTTTCGCGCACCTTCACGAACAAGAAAAGATGAACGGTTTGTTCCACAAGATCGCATAGTTCCTTCCGCGATGCGGTGGAAATCGCCTTAATAGTTGCACCTTGTTTGCCAATAACAATTTTCTTCTGGCTTTGGCGCTCAACGTAAATCACCTGACTGACCTTCACCGACCCGTCTTTCATCTCTTCCCAATTTTCTGTCTCTACATGGGAGGCGTAGGGAAGCTCTTGGTGCAGACGCAGATATAGTTTTTCGCGGGTGACTTCTGCTGCCAGCATGCGCAGTGGTAAATCAGAAATCTGATCTTCGGGATACATATATGGACCGGCAGGCAAATTGCTCGCCAGATAATTGATAAACTCTTCGCAGCCATCGCCTTTTAACGCAGATACCATAAAGGTTTCATCAAAGGTTTGAATTTCATTGAGGTCGGCTGTTAGCTTAAGCAGATCTTCACGCGGTATCGTATCGATCTTGTTGATCAACAAAACCTTGGGAACTTTTACGCTCTCAAGATTGGAAATGATCTGCGCGATATCATCCGTGAGACCACGCTCTGCATCGACAAGAAACACACAAATGTCTGCGTCACGCGCGCTGCCCCAGGCAGTGGACACCATGGCCTCGTCAAGTCTGCGTCTTGGTGCAAAAATACCTGGCGTGTCGACAAAGATAATCTGGCAATCATTGTGAATGGCGATGCCTCGCATGACTGCACGTGTGGTTTGCACTTTGTGGGTAACGATTGAAATCTTTGAACCGACCAATTGGTTCATCAACGTCGATTTGCCCGCATTGGGTGCGCCAACGAGCGCCACAAACCCACAACGCATTTCTTCTACTGGTTCGCTCATGCGTCCCAAACTCCTTGCTTCACTAGCATTTTACGGGCTGCATCTTGCTCGGCAGCGCGTTTGGAGCGCCCTTTACCCAACTCGTCAGCATGACCCTTAATCTGGATTGCGACCGTAAATTCCGGGTCGTGATCAGGGCCTTGCCTTTCAATTTCTGCATAATGGGGCGTTTGCAAATGTTGCGAATGCGCCCATTCCTGCAGTTCGGTTTTCGGGTCACGTCTTGCAGCAAACTCTGCGTTAACGCGATCGTTCCAAAACCGTTCAATAAAACCGGATGCAGCTTCAAGCCCACCATCCAGATATATTGCTGCAATCAGTGCTTCCAACACATCCGCACGAACGCTCTGCATCCGTTTACCCGTGATGTGTTTCAGGTCACCGCCAGTCCTAATGAACTCATGCAACTGCATTCGATCAGAAATTTCAGCAAGCGTTTTGCCTTTTACAAGTGCATTAAGACGTAGGGATAACTCACCCTCCTCAGCTTGCGGAAATTCGCGGAAGAGCAATTCAGCCACGCAAACACCGAGGATTCGATCTCCTAAAAACTCCAAACGTTCATAATGGAAATTATCCTGAGAGCTTTTTCGAACGCTTGTGTGGGTTAATGCGCGCTCCAAATCAGCAAAGTTACGAAACGTATATCCGATACGGCTCTCAAGAATTTTGAACCGTTCGTGGCCTCGCTGATCTGTTGACTCATTCATCCATTACAGTCCGTTGAATAATCGTCCTGCGCGCAGGTCATCCGGCCATGTCCATACTGCGAGAGGGTGGCTACCGTCTTTGATCGAGAAGAAAATCAGTGAGGCACGACCCACAAAGTTTTCGTATGGAACAAAGCCAGCTTCAAAACGACTGTCAGCAGAATTATCGCGGTTATCGCCCATCATAAAGTAATGCCCTTCGGGCACTTCAAACACACGGGTATTGTCGCCAAGACTTCGCGGATTCACATCCAGCGTCTCGTAGCTCACACCATTGGGCAGGGTCTCAATGAAAATTGGTACAGGGCCAATTCCGGTTTCATCATCAATGTAATTTTCAGGTGATCGTTCACGCTTAACCGCCGTACCGTTAATGTACAAAATCCCTTCACGCATCTGGATTTTATCACCCGGCAAACCAACCACGCGTTTGATGTAATCTATCTGTGGATTTGGTGGATATTTGAAAACCGCAATATCACCACGTTTTGGCTCACCACCCCAAATACGCCCATTGAACAGATCAGGTGAGAATGGAATGGAGAACTTTGAATATCCGTAGCTGAACTTTGATACGAACAGATAGTCACCCACCAAGAGACTTGGCTTCATTGAGCCTGAAGGGATGCTAAATGGCTGGAACAGAAACGTACGAAGAATTAGCGCTAATATTAGAGCCTGAACGATGACCGAGAAGGTTTCACCAAAAAAGCCGCCTTTTTGTTCGCTGTCTTTTTTACTCAAGTGTCCAAGCCTTTCGTAATGCTCTGAATAGTTTAATCGCTTGCCGGAAGGGCTTCAATGATTACGAAGGCCTGCGCCAACGGATAATCATCCGTGATCGTAACGTGTATGTGCGGTTGGTATCCACTGGGCATCATTTCCGCAAGTCTTTTTCCCGCACCATTTGTAAGCTTCATCGTGGGTTTACCAAAGCGGTCGTTCACCACTCCCATATCGCGCCAGAATACGCCGTTGGATAATCCGGTTCCAAGCGCTTTTGAACACGCCTCTTTTGCTGCAAATCTTTTTGCATAAGAGGCTGCACGATTGCGTCTTTTATCTGATTTTGCTTGTTCAATCTCGGTGTAAATTCGCTTGGTGAAGCGCTCACCAAATCGCTCTATCGAGTTTTCGATACGTCGAATGTCAATTAAGTCGCTGCCAAGTCCAATAATCATACGTCACCCTACCAAATTCGGATACCGTAGATAAGTCATTATTGCTCTTATTGATATCAGAAAGTGGTGACCACAAATGCGGTTACTGCTGATATCGCCAACACCCATCCTATTGCTAAATGACGTCTTAATAGAAGATAGCCAGACAATACAATAAGAAGAATAGCCATTGGTTTGATCGAAGAAATCTCTGGCACCCATAGCGTGAATAACCCTAATTTACTTTCATTCACGGTGCCGAACAAAACATGCAATGCAAACCACATAGATAAGCTTAAGATAACGCCTACTACAGCCGCTGTTATTCCCTTAAGAGCAGCGTTCAAACGGGGCTGCGCCGATATCCGTTCAATATAAGGAGCCCCTGCAAATATCCAGATAAAGCAGGGTACAAACGTTACCCACAGGGTGATTAACCCACCTGCTAATGCGAGGTCATAACCACCCTGCCGAAAGCCTGCGATATAGCCAACAAATTGTGTGACCAGGATCAACGGACCCGGTGTTGTTTCCGCCAGACCTAAACCATCCAGCATTTCACTGGCCGTCAACCAGTTGAAATCCGTTACTACGTCCTGCGCCATATATGCGAGCACCGCATATGCTCCGCCAAAGGTTACCGTTGCCAGTTTCGAGAAGAACACGCCAAGTTCTGTCAGGATAGATGTGCCATTTACCATATACAAAATCACAACTGGTAGCGCCCATAGGCATATCCCGATCAATACCGTGAATACGGTTATTGCTAATGAGGTTTTGTTTTCGTCAGTAACGAGAGACGGTTGGATGGATGCCCCAAAAAAAACGCCCACCAATCCTGCCGCCAACACAATCAAAGGATACGGAATAGCAAACAGGAAAATACCTGCAAACGCCAAGGCGGCAATGATCCAATGCAGTCTTGCGCTTAAAGCTCGCTTAGCCACGCGTAGGAGTGCCTCAACTACAATGACGACTGCCACGGCTTGTACGCCCAGAAACATGGTTTTGATAAACTCGATCTCGCCAAACGCCACATAGATTGTTGCCAAGGCAAAGATTACCAATGCGCCCGGTAGTACAAACAAAAGCCCTGCAATCAGGCCCCCTATAATCCCCTGTAAACGCCAGCCAGCATAAGTTGCCAGTTGCATTGCCTCCGGCCCCGGCAAGAGCATGCAAAAGCTAAGTGCGTTTAGATATTGCTGTTCCGAGAGCCACTTGCGCTCCTCAACCAATATCTTGTGCATCAATGCGATTTGCGCGGCTGGACCACCAAATGATAGCAGCCCAATCTTCAAAAAAACCGAGAAGATATCAGCCCGACTTTCAGGACTATGAGTTGAACTGGCCATTGTTCTTTATGCCTTTGAATTTGTGGCAGGCCAATCATGCCCCTCATCGGTAGCATCGCGTGCCCAGCGATAGAACATATCATAAAGCGATAGGCCCGCATCCAATTGCATCAAATCATCACGGTACATCCGTGATAAACCTAGGGACGCAGCCAACAGGCCAGCTGCTTCTGGCGCTAGGTCATGACGGTTCGTATCTGCTGCACGCACGATGGTCGCAAGCCTATCAAGTCTCGGCGTGTTTAGCCCGAATTCTTCCAGCATCGTATCAAACGTGCAGCGCTCATCACGATGGCTCCAGAACACATCTTCAACATCAAAGGGCGTTGCGCCAAATCTGTCTGCAACATTTTGAACCTGGCCCGGCTCTACAAATAAAAACAGCGCAGTTGGGTCAACAAAACGCCGGATTAACCACGGACAGGCAATTCGATCTATCTTAGGACGATGGCGTGTCACCCATACGGTTTTCCCGTCGTCATTGAGCGATGGCAGTGCTTTCGTTTGCACCATCGGCAACCCTTCATCACGCCATGCAAATTGCCCACCCGCAAGCGTCTCTGCCTTGATGCCTTTTGTTCGCAAAATGGCAGCAACACCCTGACTGATCTTCAAGCCTTTTTGGCAATAGATAATCACATCTTGGCCTGCGAGGGTTTCAGCAAGCGTGTCAGTTTCCAAAAATGAATGGCGACGCGCACTTGGAATTAAACGGGGGTCGTCATTAAAATCTTCGTCTATTCGCACATCGATAATTGCTGGGCACGCAGGTGTGCCAATAAGACGGCTGAGTTGTTTTGAAGTAATTTCAGTAGGTGAAGCCATAGCGGCATCCTTCCCTTTTTAGAGCGTGAGAGGATGCGGCAGTTCGGCTGGCGCCTCACGAGGCGACCGCGTGCCCCATAGGCTATGAAATATCACTATTCTGATCGCAGTGTCAAAAGTGCAATGGTATTAGTTCACACACAACAAGATCAATTACTTTGCAGCTTCTTTTTTGGCAATTTTTGCAGCCCGTCTGCGAAGCCGTGCATCATTGAACCAAATCGAAGTCCAGCGCGTCACAATGTAGGCAATGATGCCAAATGTAACACCAAGCGGCATGGCACCGATCACCATGGGCTTCACCACGGGTTCCCAAATTCCTAGAATCAGATTGAATATCCCGGACACACCCAAATTCATGAAGTCTGCATCTGCAAGAATTGACAATTGGCCGCCAGATTCTTCAACCGCCTCCCCCGACAAAATCAAAGAGCCAAGCTTATATGTGCCGGTCCAAATAAACGGAAACGTAACAGGATTACCAAAAAACGTTCCTGTAGCAGCAGCCAGAAAATTACCAGCAATGATGTATGCCACAATAAACGCGATGATAAAATGCAGCCCTAAAAACGGAGTAAAAGACGCAAACACACCCGCTGCGACACCAGCAGAAATTGCATGAGTGGAAGCGGTTAATCGCAAAACCCGTTTTGCCATGTATTTGGCAGAACGAGACCAGCTGCGTCTTGGCCAAAGCCAGATGCGTATGGTTTCACCCCATCCAGCTGGGTTTTTGCGTCCAAATAACATGCTTGTCAGTACACCATCACACCGCGCGGAACTATAACTAATAACACCCTATCAGGGTTGGAATAAAATCTGTTTAACGCAATCATCAAAAGAATGTTTATAATCAGATTGAACATGCATCCCATCTAAATTTACAGGTTTCGACTGCCGGGTTTGGTTGCGGGTATGGCTGCTAATTCGGGCGGTAACTGATCAGCCGGATAGGCGGGAACTTCATATTCCGCCAAGGCAATCAGAGGCACACCGACATCTGACTTTCCGGCCGAACGATCCACCAAACAAGCGGCTGCAAGAACTTCCGCGCCAATATCCTGAAGTGATTTAACTGTTTCGCGAATAGACAATCCCGTGGTCACGATGTCTTCAATGATGACAACACGCGCGCCCTTCTCCATTTCAAATCGACGAAGCTTGAAAACACCGTCTTCCCGCTCAACCCAAACATTAGGCACGCCTAATTGGCGCGAAGTTTCATAGGCTGGAATAATACCGCCGACCGCAGGTCCAACCACATAATCAATGTCAGAATGAGATGCTTTGATTTTGCTTGCCAAGGCCGAACAAAGCTTCTCCGTTTTTTCTGCGTGCATGAACACACGGGCTTTTTGTAAAAAGACCGGACTGTGCAGACCAGAAGTCAGCACAAAATGCCCTTCCAGCATTGCTCCGCACTCACGAAAAATTTCCAGCACATCTTCGGTATTCATCAATTATCCAATCTTTCTTTTCACATCCGATATCATAGACTTACTCGAAAGCGCCTTCATGATCTTGGACAAGTGCGTGGTGTTTGTTACTTCAAGGTCAATTTCAAATTCAGCAAAATCCTTAACCGGAACATTCATGCTCAGGTGCTGAATGTTACTTTTAAAACCGGCAATCACACCGGACACTTCAGCTAATGTACCCGGTACATTGCTTGCAAGAATGTTTAATTTTGCCGAGAAAAGTTCGGTACTGTTTTCATCAATATCCCAAGTCAAATCAATCAACCGATCAGGTTCATCACGGTATTGGGCGAGTACGGGCGAGTCCGATGGATAAACCTTGATACCCTTACCAGCCTCAAGAATACCAACAATCTCGTCGCCCGGAATTGCAGCACCTGAATCAGAGAAACTCAATGGAAGATCTTCAGATGCGCCGCGGATGGGTATCTTAGAAGCGCCAGACTGCTCACCATTATTTTGACCATTTGAAACTGATGCTTCTTTCGTTGCTCTTGCTGCTTCCGCATCAATATCTGGATAGATTGCTTTCAAAACATCCTTGGCCGACATATCACCACGGCCAACATCCGCCAATATATCTTCGCTACTAGGACGTGCGAGTTTGGGCAGAACAGCATCAATCTCATTACGATCAAACTTTTTATCGGCCTGCTCAAATTTACGTTCCAGCATTCTCACACCAAGGGCAGAATATTGTTTGCGAATGGCTTGTCTGCTTGCACGCCTGATGGAAGATCGCGCTTTCCCTGTAGCGACCACAGACTGCCAAGCGGCTGGCGGCGTTTGTGCTTTAGAGCGGATGATATCTACCTCATCGCCATTTTGCAGTTCGGTGATAACAGGCATAATCTTGCCGTTCAATTTACACCCGATGCAGCTATTGCCGATGTCTGTGTGAACCGCATAGGCAAAGTCAATCGGGGTCGCGCCCTTTGGCAAAGCGATAATCTGGCCATTTGGGGTGAAACAAAACACCTGATCGAGAAACAGTTCCAGCTTAGTGTGCTCCAGAAACTCTTCTGGGTTATCACTTTCAGCAAGTTGCTCAATCGTCTTTCTTAGCGAGGCATAAGCTTTGCTATTTGAAAAATCATCATCACCATCCTTATATGCAGCGTGCGCTGCAATACCATACTCCGCAATCTGGTGCATCTGCCACGTACGGATTTGCAATTCAACGCGCTGCTTTGACGGTCCCACTACAGTCGTATGAATGGACTGATAGTCATTTTGTTTGGGAACCGAAATGAAGTCCTTGAACCGCGTGGGAACCGTTGGCCATTCTGTATGAATAAATCCAAGTGTGCGGTAACATTCTTCAACCGTATCGACGATTACCCGAAACCCGACAATATCGGAGAGTTGCTCAAAACCCAGTTCCTTGCTCTCCATTTTGCGGAAGACTGAATAGGGTTTTTTATGACGGCTTTTCACCGTTGCGTTGATAGTGTGTTCGGATAGTTTGGTTTCGAGGTTTCTGGAAATTTCCTCGGTCAGACTTTGGTTCTGTTCGCCTAAATCTTTCAGATATCCGATAACCGTTTTATACGCCTCAGGATTGATGTACTTGAAAGATAATTCTTCCAACTCGTCACGCAAATCCTGCATACCCATGCGCCCAGCAAGCGGGGCATAAATTTCCATGGTTTCAGTTGCGATACGGCGGGATTTATCTTCCCGCATCACTCCGAGCGTACGCATATTGTGAAGGCGGTCTGCAAGCTTCACCAAAAGAACGCGAATATCATCGGAAACAGCCAGCAATAAACGGCGAAGATTTTCTGCCTGTTTTGCCTTTACCGAAACAAGGTCCAAGCGTTTCAGCTTGGTCAGCCCCTCTACCAGATGGCCAATGCGTTCTCCAAACAGACCATCAATTTCACGGCGTGTTGCATCCGTATCTTCAATCGTATCATGCAGGAGTGCTACAGCGATTGTCTCTTCATCCAGTTTCAAGTCTGTCAGGATGGCGGCAACTTCGAGGGGATGAGAAAAATAGGGATCGCCATCGGCGCGTTTTTGCTCACCATGTTTTTGCATGGCGTAAACATAGGCCTTGTTTAGAAGTGCCTCATTGGGTTCTTTGGTATAGTTCGCAACCCGTTCAACGAGTTCGTACTGACGCATCATGGCTGAGACTCAATCCAGAAATTCAGCACTCAATATGAAACATCCGGCTAACTGTTTAAAGCCGCCGGATGTAAATCTTTTTAATTCGAGCAAAATAATTGATATCTTAGAAGTCGTCGCTTTTCTCTGGTGGGACAAGTCCTTCAATACCAGCAAGCAATTCTTCTTCTGACAAGCTATCGAATGTAACGTCAGGTTGAGCCGGCGCATCAGGTGAATCTGTCATGACTGGTGCAGCAGGTGCATCAGAAATATCAGGCAATGCGCCCATTTCTTCTGGCTCACCTTCTGGTTCGTCAACTTCAACCTGCTTCTGCAAGGAATGAATAAGATCTTCTTCCAGATCACCAGGGGAAAGAGTTTCGTCTGCTATTTCGCGCAATGCAACAACAGGGTTTTTATCGTTATCGCGATGAACAGTGATTTCAGCACCACTGGAAATCTGACGGGCACGATGGCCAGCTAGAAGAACAAGTTCAAAGCGATTGGGAATCTTGTCGACGCAATCTTCGACCGTGACACGAGCCATATGTAACCTCAATGTGTGGATTTACGAATGCAATAGCGCTTACGCCCGAGAAATTCAAGAAAATTCCGTTTTGTAACAAGTAACTTGTGATGCACCCGTCAACTTGGAAAATTTCAACACAAAGTCAGCCCTAAAAAAGTCTCATTATTTATACTTTATGAGCACATTACCCTTGTAACTTAAGATATACGCCGCTTTTCGCGGCAAAATTTAATTGGAGTATAAAATGTTTGATCAGAGAGAAAAGATTGCTCTCTTTATTGATGGTGCAAATCTTTACGCAACCTCAAAAACCATCGGCTTTGATATCGATTACAAGCGGATGCTTAAATATTTTGAGTCTAAAGGTTATTTGCTTCGGGCATATTATTATACGGCACTCATTGAAGATCAGGAGTATTCCTCAATCAGGCCCTTGATCGACTGGCTTGATTATAATGGATATCGGGTCATCACAAAGCCTGCTAAAGAGTTCACCGATTCTGCTGGGCGACGTAAGATCAAAGGCAATATGGACATGGAACTCGCTATAGATGCGATGGAACTGTCTGATACTGTGGATCACACTGTAATCTTCTCTGGCGATGGTGACTTCCGCTATTTGGTTGAAGCCCTTCAGCGTAAGGGACGAAAAGTCAGTATTGTATCAACCGTATCAACCAATCCTTCCATGATTGCAGATGATTTACGCAGGCAAGCTGATAATTTCATCGAATTAAACAGTTTGCGAGATGAGATTGGTCGTGACCCATCTGAAAAACCTTCTTATACTTCGCCAGAAGAGGAAGAGTTTGAAGACGAGTATTGATGGAAAAACATTCGGTTGACCCAGGTCGCGACTGCAACTTTTGCCCCCGACTAGAAACCTTTAGACAGGCCAATCGAGCAACATATCCTGATTGGCACAACGCGCCAGTCGATACATGGGTTGCAGAGCAAGGCGAAAGAAATGTTCGTCTTTTAATCGTTGGTTTGGCCCCTGGCCTTAAAGGCGCCAATCGAACTGCACGCCCCTTTACGGGTGATTTTGCAGGTGACCTTCTTTATGCGACACTTGAAAAATTTGGTCTTTCTGATGGTGTTTACGGCGGCGAAGCTGATGATGGCTTAAAGCTCGTTGAAACGGCAATCACCAATGCAGTGCGGTGCGTGCCTCCACAAAACAAACCTGTTGGCGCTGAGATCAACGCGTGTCGTCCGTTCCTAGAGCGCACATTTGATCGATTTGAAAATCTTGAATGCATCATAACACTTGGAAAAATCGCGCATGATTCAACTATTAGAACGCTAGGTGGCAAACTCTCTGTTCATCCCTTCGGTCATTGCGTCGAACATATGCTTGCGGGTCATCGCATAGTATCAAGCTATCATTGCTCTCGTTACAATACGAATACGGGTAAACTCACACCTGAAATGTTTGAAGCAGTGTTTGAACGCGCATTGACAAAATAACCCGTTAAAAAGGGTTGTTCCGCAACCAATCCAGTACATCACTTGCGTTTTGCTCAGGTGGAAATACCGGATAAAAAACCTTCGCAACCTTTTGATCACGTACGATAAGCGCCATGCGCTTTAGCAAAGTGTTGTTTTGTTCCGGAAGTTCAATTTCAAAATTTGGTAAGTCGAGCGCAGATTGAAACTCAAGACCAGCATCTGACAGCAAGGGAAATGGTAGACGCAGTCGCTCTGCTGCTTCCTTCTGATAATCTGTTGTTTGGGTTGAAATACCATAGAGGGAACTTACCCCTGCCTCACTCAATTCGGCCATATGATCCCTGACGGAACAAGACTGCGGCGTACACCCACGCGCACCGGGAATATCATCCCACTCATCCGGCAACGCGACTTCTGGCTGTCCAGTCATCGGATAGATGTAAAGCACAACGGTACCTTTTAAAGCATTCAAATTGACTTGAGTTCCATCGGTTGAGGCTAGAGCCACCGAAGGTATAGATACGTCATTAAGATGATCTGCTTTGCCATCATCTATAGGTTGCGGTAAATCCTCAGGTCTTGTTTCGAGGCCAGACACGGCGCTACCCTTTTTCTCGCATCAAGCGCGCCTTTTCGCGGTTCCAGTCGCGTTTCTTAGCCACTTCGCGCTTGTCATGGTCCTTGCGGCCTTTTGCCAGAACAACCTGTAATTTAGCCAATCCACGGGCATTGAAATAAAGACGATTAGGAATAATCGTTAGGCCGTCTTTTTGCACACCGCCCGTCAGCTTTGCCATTTCACGCTTGTTCAAAAGCAGTTTACGACGGCGCCGCGGATTATGGTTGTTACGATTACCTTCGAGATATTCAGGGATATAACTGTTGATCAGCCATATCTCACCCTCTTCCTCTGTTGCGTAACTCTCGGCAATGTTTGCCTTGGAGTTACGCAGAGATTTCACCTCAGTACCTGTTAACTGAATGCCAGCTTCAAAGGTTTCGATAAATTCAAAATTGTGACGGGCCTTACGGTTGTCAGCAATAAGCTTTGAATTACTATCGTCCTTTTTTTTAGGAGCCATTATCAGCAGGGCCTTTCAAGTAGCCTAGTTTAGCAATCCAGCATGAACCATAGCAGACTTAACCGCAGCTTTTGTCTCATCAGCAATTGGCACAAGCGGTAGGCGCTGAGTATCTTGACATTTGCCAAGCAAGGACAAAGCGTATTTTACACCACCGGGACTAGGCTCCATGAATAAAGCCTTATGAAGCGGTGTCAGTCTTCCCTGGATTTCCAGCGCCTTAGAGTAATCACCCTTTAGCGTTGCTTCCTGAAATTCTGAACACAAGCGCGGTGCCGTATTGGCAGTTACCGAAATACAGCCCTGCCCGCCATGTGCGTTAAATCCAAGTGCAGTAATATCCTCACCGGATAGCTGAACGAAGTCTTCACCCAAAATATGTCGCTGTTCGGACGCGCGGCTCAGGTTAGCGGTCGCATCTTTCACACCACAGATATTTTTATTTTCAGCAAATAGTTCTGCCATTGTTTCAACCGAGATATCGACGATTGATCGGCCCGGAATATTATACATGATAACAGGAATGCTTACGGCTTTTGCTACAGCTTCGAAATGGGCTTTCAAGCCGCGTTGGTTTGGCTTGTTATAATAGGGCGACACAACCAACACAGCATCAGCCCCTGCTTTTTCGGCATGGACAGCAAGATCAATTGCTTCCGTTGTGTTGTTAGAACCAGCGCCAGCGATTACAGGCACACGGCCCTTGCTCACATCAATGCAGACCTCAACGACCTGTTTATGCTCATCGTGGGAAAGTGTTGGTGATTCACCTGTTGTACCCACTGGCACTAACCCGTGACTTCCCTCATTGATTTGCCATTCCACAAATGAGCGGAACGATTTTTCATCAAATGAGCCATTTTCATCAAACGGCGTAACCAATGCGGGCATCGATCCTTTGAACATTATAAACTCCAACAAACATATTCGTTAAAACTCGCGGAACTTATCCGCGTAACCCCTGCGGTGCAAGCAGATATGACATACATGGTTACGGTAACGGCGTTTATCCAATTTTCACCACTTTGATGGAAATATTAAAAAGAGATTCAAATTCGAGAGTTGTTTTCATCGTGTTACGATTTGCCAAGACCTGTATCGCCGCCCTTGTTGCGTTTAGTGCCCCTCACTTTGGCACTGCGCACGCTGCTGGAATTAAGCAGCTATTGATGCAGAACACACCCGTCCCGACGCGGAGACCAGACCTTCGGACCACAGGTAGTTTAACACTTGCCAATAATGTTTCATCGTTCACTACGCTATCACCTCAACAGAGCGTTCGGGCTGTCAATGGCACCCTAAAAGATGGACTTTCAGCAATTGGCAAAGGTGACACAACACGCGCTTTAGGTATTCGAGCAGGAATGGCCGCTGGCTCCCTTGATCGTAAGCTTCTTGCATGGGTAATTGCCATATCAGGTAAGGATGGCATTTCATCAGGCACAATTGCCAAGATTGCCGGAGATCTACCTGCATGGCCTGGCCAGACCAAAATGATGCGAAACATTGAAGAAGCAATCGTTCGCGAAACCAGTTCCGGTTCCGGTTTGATCAAACAATTTGGCAATCGAAATCCGGTTACGACTGATGCTAAGCTTGCCCTTGCACAGGCATATATGGAAACGGGCCAAACCAGCAAAGCAAGATCACTCATTCGCCCACTCTGGCGTGAGAAGACGCTCAACAAAAAAACCGAGGCAAAAATCCTCAAGCAATTTTCTGGATTATTACAGCGTGAAGACCATCGCCATCGCATGCACCAGCTTTTTTATAATGATCGTATTCGTGCTGCTGAACGGGTTGCGCCACTGGCGCAACAAGTAAGCTTGGCAAAAGCGCGCGCTGCCGCAATTCGCAAATCTTCAAATGCAGTGAAGACCATCCTTGGTGTTGCACCTTCTTCAAAAAAAGATGTCGGTTACACGTTCTCGCGTATTGAGTATGCGCGCCGAACAGAAAATTTTGAGTTAGCGAAAAAGCTTCTACTGTCTGCCCCAACTAATCCGCAATTACTAATTGACGCTGATGAATGGTGGGTTGAGCGCCGCATTGTGTCACGTAGTCTGGTTGAGCGCGGTGACTATAAAAATGCCTACCGCATCGCAGCAGGTCATTCTGCGCAATCTGCATCCAGCATTATTGATGCTGAGTTTCATGCAGGCTGGTATGCGCTTCGGTTTTTGAAAGATGCTGCAACAGCACGAAAACACTTCGCACGTATTCTCAATCATGCCACACGACCTATCAGTAAATCGCGAGGGCATTACTGGATGGGGCGAGCCAGCAATGGTGGTGAAGCGACCCGTCATTTTCAACTTGCAGCCGCCCATCCCGGTACGTTTTATGGTCAGCTAGCAGCGCACAAGCTTGGTGTTTCCAAACTCTCTGTTTCCCGTCCAAAGCCCACTCAGGTTGAGCGTACCACTTATGCCAATCGCGAACTCGTAAGAGCAATCAAGCGCCTTGAAGCGACAGGCAATGCGGGCTGGACACCGGGGCTCTATCTTCATCTGGCGAAGACGCTTAAATCATCGGGCGAGCTTGCAATGCTGGCAGCCGATGCGGAGCGAAAGGGGAAATACCAACTCTCATTGCAGGTTGGTAAAATTGCGAATGGTCGCGGTTTAAAAGTTGATACGCTTGCATGGCCTATTGGCGCTATTCCTGGTTCTGCAAAAATATCATCCAATAACAAAGCAATCGCCTATGCGATCTCACGTCAGGAAAGTGCATTTGATAAAGCTGCTATCTCTCCAGCCAATGCGCGGGGATTGATGCAACTGCTACCGGGCACAGCCAAGGCCGTTGCCAAGCGAAGAGGATATAAATATTCAAAGTCACGCCTCACGCGCGATGCCGCATATAACGCGACCTTGGGTACAGCTTATCTGTCAGAACAAATGAAAGAGTTTGGAAATTCCTATGTACTGACGTTTATTGCATATAATGCCGGCCCTAGACGTGTTGGTGAATGGATTGAGCGATTTGGCGATCCGCGTGGTAAAGGTCTCAATGCCGTTGTGGATTGGGTCGAGCAAATTCCATACACAGAAACACGCCATTATGTTCAACGCATTTTGGAAAATTACCAAGTGTATAAGGCAAGACTTTCAGGCTCATCTCTGGCAATCGAAAAAGACCTTAGAACAGGTCGACGTTGATTTACATTTCGCGGTCAAATACACCTTTCCAAAGATCAATTACATAGAAACCAATTTCCGTGTCTTACGAAGAATTTTATTATAGCAGCCCTGACGGGCTTACACTTTATGGTCGAAAGTATGGGTGGGAAAACACTGATCCCTGCCCTGTATTATGTTTGGCTGGAATAACCCGTAACTCATCAGACTTCGATACTCTGGCAGTGTATTTAAGCAGTGATGCTGGTGGTAACCGGCGCGTATTAGCGCTTGATTATAGAGGACGAGGCAAGTCTGAGTTTGATGCCGATTGGCGCAACTACACAATCTTTACGGAGGCTGACGACGTACTGGCTGGATTGCTTGCAACAGGTGTGAACCATGTTGATATTGTGGGCACTTCGCGTGGCGGATTGGTTGCTATGGTATTGGCAGGTGCGAGACCCGGTATTATCAATTCTATTACCCTGAATGATATTGGACCAGAGTTGAACGGACCAGGCTTAGTACAGCTTAAGCGAACGCTGGAACGTTCTGAAATGCCAAACACATTAGAGGCTGCCGCCGATAGCATGGAACGTGCCTATCGCAAGCAGTTTCCTAATCTGTCAAAAGAGGATTGGAAAAAACAGGCTGACCTTGTCTATCGCGAGACTGGAAAAAGACTTGAAGTGCGTTACGATAGGAAACTGGTCAATACGCTCAAGTCTATCAACCTCGATGTTCGCCTAGCTGATATGTGGCCTCAGTTTGCTGGAATTACTGCAATTCCAACTCTTCTCATCCATGGTAAGTTGAGCGATCTTCTCAATGATACTATCATCAAGAAGATGCACACTATTCATACCACTATGAAGCTGCATATGGTTCCTGATGAGGGTCATGCGCCGCTCTTGGCAGACACCGCTACCCATCAAGCAATTTCAAATTTTCTAAGTCACAAATAAAAAAGCCCGCGAATATCGCGGGCTTCAAACTATTTAGAACGACTAAGCTTTAACGCTTGGGTCTAATCGCGCCACGCTGTGCTTTTGCAGCTTTGCTGGCACCGCCATCTTTCATCAGTTCTTTGGCTTCGCCTACCCAGTTTTCGCGTTCAGGACGACCAGGGAAACCGATCTCGTTACCGATCCAGACTTGCTGTTCTTTGGTCCACTTAGAAACCTGCTCATAGGTGTGAACACCCATTGCATGCAGTTTCTTTTCAATGGCCTTACCAACGCCGTCAATCAGTTCCAAGCGATCACTGCCGCCTGCTGGCGCTGATGCCAGCATTGTAGGCTTTTTACCAATATTAGCACTGGCCTTACCGATCGATGATTCAACCTCACCCTTGTCAACGCGCTTTGCGAAGTCAGTGGTACCGCCTTTAGCAAGGACCTTGGCCTGTTTGACCCATTCTTCGCGTTCGATACGCCCAGGGAATGCGAGCCGATCACCCATCTCACGTTGTTCTTTTGCGCTCCACTCAGAGATTTGCGCAAATGTCATCACGCCAACCGTATTCAAACGAGCTTCGTTTTGTGGACCAATTCCTCGAATACGCTTCAAGTCATCCTTAGCAGAAGGTGCCGGAGCAGGCTTCGGCGCTGGCTTTGGCTTAGGCGCTGGTGCAGGTTTAGGTTCAGCAACTTTCGCAACAGGGGCCGGAGCCGGTGCGGGTGCTGGTTTAGGTGCTGGCGCAGGCTTTGGAGCCGGAGCCACAGCAGCAACTGGTGCTTCAACCGCGGCAGGTGCTGCAAATAGGTACCGTAATAAACCACCAAGTAAACAGCCGATAAGGTAAGCAATCGCCATCAATAACAGAGATTGAATAATAAACATTGTCATTTTAGTTTCTCCAATCCTGTACTCAGCGAGACGTCTTACGGAAGGTGAATGTCATCCAACCGACGACAAGGCCCACCACAAAAGCGATCAATAGAAACCAGAATAATTGTTCAATTAAATAGATCATGGGTCCCTCTCCTAGTTGAGGACTTTAAATTGAATACGACGGTTAAGGGCACGTCCCTCAGCAGTATCGTTGTCAGCAATAGGAGATGTTTCACCATATCCTTTTGCATCAAGGCGCTCTGCAGGCATACCTTTAGAGATAAGCTCAGTTACAACGGCTTGTGCACGTGCTGTGCTCAATTCCATGTTGTAATTGTCCCTACCGCGCGAGTCCGTGTGACCTGCAATCTCCAAGCGTAGATCAGGACATTTTGCAGCCGCATCCAACACCGCGCTCAAAACTTCGTTTGATGCGGGTAGAAGCGTTGCACGAGCAGTTTCAAATTGAATTTTACGTCCGTTGATCGCGTTCACGATACTAACCTGACATGCTTCAACTGTAACTGCTGGTTCTTGAGGCTTAAACTCAACTGGCTTACCGACAAGCTTTTCAGTGTCCGGCACAATGACGTTTACAGCAGTCTCGTATCCTTCAGGAGCAGATCGTTTCAGACCTCTCTCGATCAAGCCGCGAATATTTTCATTCTTCGCACGACCCGTAATAGAGACTTTTTTGCCAATGATATTAGCCTGACCAGCAACAAGATAGCGTGTTTGCTTCAGTGCAGCTTCACGCGCTTGATCAAAGCCTTCCGGCTTGCCACGAGCAATGACCTGCTTGTCCGTAACATCTCCACCACCTAATGTGTCCTTAACCATTTGAACAACGCTTAGACGTTCGCCATCGTCAGCAACATTACCCAAGACGGTAAGACCGTCAGGAAGTTTGCTTACACTCCAGCGATATGGATCAGCAATTGGAGGCTCAGGAGCAACAACTTCTTGAACAGGCCAGAGCACATTTGCTGATGTTGTATATCCCGAAGGAGCTTTTGCTTTCAGTTCATTTTCAACAAACTTTGCAATTCCTTCGCTAGAAGCGCGGCCAGAAATCGAAATTGATTTTCCAACCATGTTAGCTTCGCCAGCTTCAAGATTTTTCAACAATGATGGCAGTAAACCACGCGCATCTGCAAACCCTTCTGGCTGACCAGAAGCAAACGTTTGACGATCCACAACTGTAGCACCAGAGAACGCATTGGCAACTGCAGTTACGGCAGCTTGCGCATCTGTTGTGTTGTTTGCCATGCCACGAACAGTGATGCTTTCATCGCTCTTTCTTACCGACCATCTATATGGATCGGCCATTGGAGCACTGATGTCAGAATTGACCGTCATGTCCTGTAATTCAGCAGCCATTTTATCAGTCACTGATGTGTAGCTGTCCTGGCTAAGAGTATCGCCTGTTACAGTAAGTGCATCATCAGAGATGTTTGCACGGCCAGTATTTAGCAAAGCCAGACCTTCTAGACCACGTGTAACACCGCCATCAAATCCGGAAGTTGCACCACCTGCAATTTCCATATTGTCGACAACAGTGAAGTTAGGGAATGATGCTTTGGTCTGTGACAAAATTCTATCGCGACCTGATGTGCTTGGTACAAAGCCATCTAAAGTCAGCGTATTAGCGTCTTTTGCTGCACTCCAGATATAGGGTGAAACACCATTAAGCTGAATTGCGTTCTCGCCCAATGAATATCCTGATATTAGATCAGCCACTCTATTAGTAGCTGTTTCAAAATCAGCACCGGACTTAGAAACACCGCTAACGCGGAATTCTGTATCTGTGAATGAGACGCGCCCCTGATTCAATAGCGGGAAGTAACCAATACCATGATCTGTTGCAACCTTGAATTCTGCGGGTGCACCGGAAGCAAGCTTGATTTGATTATCAATAGAAGCATCAGGCAATTGGGCCTTCACTTCGTCTTCGATTGCTTTTCTCGCATCTGCATTAGGTGCAAAGCCCGATAGCTTGACAGCTTGACCGTCATAATCTGCCATCCATTCATAAGGCTTAGCTACAGGAGGCGTGATATCTTTGGACTGGATGCTGCCTGCGCCTGGAATGTCTCCATCCAATGCTGCAGTTACGGCATCATATGTATCAAAATCTTTCGCAATCCCTTTGATATCCATGTTGCTTGCCGAGATATCAAACTGACCGTCCGTCAGGCCGCCCAACTGAGCAAGGCCAAATGAACCGAAATCTGTAAACCCATCTGATGCACCACGTGCGAGTGTCATTTTATCTTCGACTTCATCGGCAGACTGTTTAGCTGCAGCGACCAATGCTGCGCGGCTTTCTTCATCAGGAACATTACCTTCAAGCGTAATCTTGGAAGCTTGTTTCACAGCAGATAGGCGGAAAGGATCAGCAATCGCCAGTAACTCACTGGCATCGGAAACAATCCGCACGTCATATGCATCATCAGCAATTTGAAGTGCCTCGCTGGCAGCCTCAGCAGATGGCGCAGTACCTTTAAGCGTCAGGTCTCTTCCGTCCAATTCAACGGAGGCCCATGAATGATTAGCGGACAAATCGCTAGTTGCTTTTGCTGTCAGATCATCTTGAACAATCTCAGCCTTGAACCAGGTTGAAAGCGCGGTGAGAATTACAACTGCAATAATCCCAGGCCAAACCCATCTGTTCCAATTATACATTTACTTCCACCCCATAAAGAGAGCCAATAGTTATTTTTGTGGCGCGTTATTCGCCAAAAATACGAATTTCTATGCACTCCAAGCAGAACCAGTACATAAATGCAATGGGTCCGCCTGAATATTACGTAACGTAAAGCTAGTTTTCCATAATAAATCAAGCCTGTTTTGAAACTGTCCATATTTAAACGTGGTTTTTCATTCCGCAGACCAACAATATTCTTGCTTATCGCCTATCTTATTACCCATGCAGACAGGATAGAAAACACCACAAATATTATAATGTTTTAGGCTCGTTCGACATAGATTGAACGGCATAAAATCAAATGATGTGCACCATTGAGAAATTGATGCGAAAAAATGCTTGATCTTAATTGTGCTTGGCATGTAAACCCGCAGGTGGAGAGGTGGCCGAGTGGTCGAAGGCGCTCCCCTGCTAAGGGAGTAGGCGTGTTAAAGCGTCTCGAGGGTTCGAATCCCTTCCTCTCCGC
>CAZEPF010000016.1:0-26012 GCA_964514045.1 uncultured Rhizobiaceae bacterium
ATCAAAAATCCAACCCATCAAATCGATGCAATCCAAGACAGACACGCTCTAGGTGCCTTTTTTGTTTCAGTCGAGAATAAATTCTGATTCGCGATAGCCTTGTAGATAGAGCAGGGATGTAAGATCACCGTGATCTATTCGTATTTTGGCTTGCTCGGCTACGCTTGGTTTGGCGTGCAGCGCTACACCTGTTCCCGCCGTTTGCAACATGGGGATATCGTTTGCGCCATCGCCAACAGCAATAAAATCCTGCTGTGTCAGGCCATGTTTTGAAGCGATTTCATTCAATGCCACAACTTTGGCTTCTGCGCCTAGAATGGGTTTTCTGATTTTGCCCGTGAGTTTGTTATCAGCTTCCTCAAGTATGTTTGCGCGGTTCTCATGAAATCCTAGCGTACCGGCAATGCGGGATGTGAATGTAGTAAATCCACCCGAAACAAGTGCGGTATAAGCATTGTTTTTGCGCATGGTTTGAACCAGTGTTTTGCCGCCAGAAGCCAGCGTGATGCGTTCGGCGATAACTTTATCAGTGATGTCTGCTGCTAGGCCTTTAAGTAGTGCTACGCGTTCATCAACGGCGGCTTCGAATTCTATCTCACCACTCATCGCTTTTGCGGTTATGGCTGATACTTTATCTTTGATACCAACTTCAGCAGCAAGTTCATCAATGCATTCTTGATCGATCATGGTAGAATCCATGTCGGCAATCAGTGCTTTCTTTTTGCGTGTAGTCTCTTCTTGTATTGCAAAGTCCAGATCGCGGTGGGCAAGAAGGTCTTTCAAACCGAGTGTGATACTTTTTTGGTCCGTACCTGTTGGAAGTGGGATATCGCATGCTTTGCCTTCACCGAGCCATTGGATGGTTTCTGCGTTTAACGCACCTCTTGCCATTTCAGCCAGATCGGGCGACAGGTTTCGTGTGTGAGGATTAGCGATCAAAGTTGCGACCAGCGGCATTGGAAAACCAGACATGAAGTTCGATGAAGATGTGCTCTTGATAGCCGGACCTACTGCAAGCGGCAAGACTGCGCTCGCAATTGAGGCAGCGCAAGATAATGATTGCATCATCATCAATACGGATTCGATGCAGGTTTATTCTGATCTTCGGGTGATTTCTGCAAGACCGTCATCGCAAGAAGAAGCTGCCGCACCGCATTTTTTGTTTGGCCACGTGGATGGTGCCAACGCATATTCTGTTGCTCGCTGGTTAGAAGACGTGCGGCGGGTCTATGGGGTGGAGATTATTTGTGGAAAGAAATTGATCTTTGTGGGGGGAACAGGGCTTTACTTTAATTCGCTTCTTGGTGGCATTTCTCCGGTGCCAGCAATCGATGATAAAGTCCGTGAAAAATGGCGTATTGCCGGAAATCTAATCAGTACAAATGAGTTGCACGGTGAACTATTGCGGCTTGATCCGGGTATGGCGCGCGAACTGAATGTCTCTGATCGGCAACGGGTAATCCGTGCGTTGGAAGTGATTGAAAGTACAGGACGTTCTTTGGCTGATTGGCAAACCGAGAAAGGCGAGGCTTTTTTTAGCGAAGGGGTTTCTATTCAAAAATTACTGATCATGCCTGAGCGCAAACTTTTACATGAGCGCATTCACAAGCGCTTTGATCAGATGATAGAGCAGGGCGCTCTGGATGAGGTTGAAGCTTTGCTTGACCGCAAACTTGATGCGTCATTGCCTGTGATGAAGGCAATCGGTGTTCCGCATCTGGCTGGCTATCTCAGAAATGATGTCTCGCTTGAAGAAGCTATTGAGAAAGCAAAAATTGCCACCCGCCAATATGCTAAGCGGCAAAGTACTTGGTTCCGGAATTCATTTAGTGATGACTGGCAAATCTATGATGCCAACCAGTAAATATCATGCAGCAGCCGGTTGTAATTGAACTTCACTGGCTGAAGCGATCATTTCGTCGACTGCATTTTCGGATGCTTTTGTTTGCTTCGCACTAGGCGTTGCATACTCAAAACGGTTGCGTCCATTTTCTTTGGCTTTGTAAAGCGCCATATCGGCACGCACCAATGCGTCATCAATTGTCATGTCATCAGAGCTGATTTCAGTGACGCCGATGCTGGTTGTAACAGTTAGCTTGGTATCATCATTGACTTCAATCTGTTGACTGCTGGTGAGTTCGCAAATTTTATCTGCAACAATTTGAGCGCTCTTGCCGTCTGTTTCGGGCAGCAGGATAACAAATTCCTCACCACCAATGCGAGCCAAAATATCTTCCTTACGAACAAAACTTTTTATGGTTTCAGCAAAGCTTTGAAGCACTTTGTCGCCTGCGGCGTGGCCGAATACATCGTTTACGGATTTGAATTTATCAAGATCGCATAGCAATACGGACATGGTTCTCTTATGGCGTTGTGACCGACTTATTTCAGTTTCAGCATTGGCATAGAATGCGCGGCGGTTGAGTATTTTTGTCAACTGATCATAACTAGCGGCATATTCCAGATTGTCAGAATAACGCTGTATGCGCCTGACAAGCGGATTAAAAATCAACAGACCTTCAGCAAAAATAGCAACAATGATGGCAAGTATCGCAAACCGCTGAATGGTTAAAAGGTTGTCGATTTTTTGGTTTGCTTCCAACTCATGCGCTTTAACAACTTTGTCTAGCAGCTGAAGTAGTTCACCTTCTGATAGTTTCAGGAAGGGCGCTAGTTCAGATTGGGAAATCTGTTGGCCATTGCGTAATTTGCGATAAAAACCATCAGCGAGTGCCAGATGGTTTCGAAATTTTTCATCGAGATTGAATTCTGATGAATAATAAATTTCATCAACTGCTTCTGGATGGTCATCAGAAATTTGAAGCGTCTTGTCACCATAGATCAAGGCATCATGGTTTTTGGCAAGTTCGTCTTTTGTGATCTCAAGATTTTGCAGGTCAGCAGGAGCAAGGGTCTCGTTTGATTTCACAAGAAAGTAAGCGGTGCGCTGGGACAGCATTCGCTGTTTGCCCGCAAGGTTGATTGTCGTTGCTGAATGTTCACTTTGAGAGACAACGCGATCAACCACTAAATGAGCGCCTACAGACATTCCACCGATTAGCGATAGCCCCAGAATATAAGCCACTCTGATCATCTTTACCGGTGTTGCTGATAGATAAGAAACAATGCTCATTCTAAACTCCATATTTGACTTGGGCAGGCTATATCAAGGTGACTACTCAAAAATCAGGATTGCCTCCTATGGTTTTGGGTGTGAAATTCATGGGGTTGTTTCATAGGATGGATTAACCATAACTTTTAAGACTTGGAATTCGGGTATAAAAAGATCGTTGACCGCGAAAGCTTCCGCGCCTATGGTTCGTTTGAAATTTTGAAAGAGAATTCAATGTTGAAAATTCTTGTGGTGATGGAGCGTACACGCGTGATGGATCGATAGAGCCATTGCGAAAGCAGCGTGTACGCCGAAAACAGCTCCCCAGAGGGGCTTTTTTTATGCCCTCAATCCACTTAAACAAATTAAATGTACAAATAAGAGAAATGACATGAGCATTGAACGTGAAATGACTGGCGCTGAAATGGTGGTTCAGGCCCTAAAAGATAATGGTGTCGATACGATATTTGGATATCCCGGTGGCGCAGTTCTTCCTATTTATGATGAGATTTTTCAGCAAGAAGATGTGCAGCACGTCTTGGTGCGCCATGAGCAAGGTGCAGGACATGCAGCGGAAGGCTATGCGCGCTCTACGGGCAAAATTGGTTGTCTATTGGTAACGTCTGGCCCTGGTGCAACAAACGCTGTTACGCCTCTGCAAGATGGATTGATGGATTCCATTCCCATGCTTTGTATCACGGGGCAGGTGCCAACCGCGCTTATTGGATCAGATGCATTTCAGGAAGCTGATACAGTGGGCATAACGCGGCCTTGTACGAAGCACAACTGGCTGGTGCGAGATGTGAATGAGTTGCCGCAAATTCTGCATGAAGCATTCCATGTTGCAACGCATGGTCGTCCGGGACCTGTACTGATTGATATTCCAAAGGATGTTCAATTTGCTACGGGTACGTATTTCCCGCCAGCGGAAGCAGACCTATCAGGCTATATGCCTCAGACGCAGGGTAATTCAGACAATATTGCTGCAGCTGTTGAGTTGATGGCAGGGGCAAAAAAACCCGTAATCTATTCCGGTGGTGGTGTTATCAATTCAGGACCGGAAGCAAGCCGTTTATTGCGTGAACTGGTTGAACAAACCGGTTTTCCAATCACCTCTACGCTGATGGGCCTAGGGGCTTATCCGGCAAGCGGCGAGCAGTGGCTTGGCATGTTGGGAATGCACGGCACATATGAAGCCAATATGGTGATGCATGATTGTGATGTGATGGTTTGCGTGGGTGCACGTTTTGATGACCGTATCACTGGTCGTATTGATGCGTTTTCACCAAACTCCAAGAAAATCCATATTGATATTGATCCATCCTCCATTGGTAAAAACGTCAGTGCGGATGTGCCGATTATTGGTGATTGTGGTGAGGTGCTTGAAGATCTGCTGCGTCAGTGGCGTGCGCTTGATAAGGCACCAGATAAAAAACGCCTTAAGAGCTGGCGTAGTCAAATTGAAACTTGGCGGGACCGGAATTCGCTGGCTTATAAGAATTCTAACGATTTCATCATGCCGCAATATGCAATCGAGCGGCTGTATGAACTTACAAAAGAGCGCAAAACCTTTATCACTACGGAGGTGGGACAGCACCAGATGTGGGCAGCCCAATATTTCCATTTTGATGAACCAAACCGCTGGATGACCTCTGGTGGTTTGGGTACGATGGGGTATGGTTTGCCAGCAGCTTTTGGCGTGCAAATGGCTCACCCTGATGCGTTGGTGATTGATATTGCGGGTGATGCGTCCATTCAGATGTGTATTCAGGAAATGTCGGCGGCAATCCAATACAATGCGCCGATCAAGATTTTCATTTTGAACAATCAATATATGGGCATGGTGCGCCAATGGCAGCAATTGCTTCATGGTAACCGTCTGTCGCACTCCTATACCGAGGCGATGCCCGACTTTGTGAAACTGGCAGAAGCCTATGGGGCGAAGGGTATTCGATGCCGCAAGCCGGATGATTTGGATGATGCGATCATGGAAATGATTGAAACAGACGGACCTGTGATCTTTGATTGCTGTGTCGCCAATCTCACCAATTGCTTCCCGATGATCCCATCAGGCAAGGCGCATAATGAAATGCTGCTACCCGATGAAGCAAGTGATGAAGCGGTTGCAACCGCGATTGACGAGAAAGGGAAACAACTCGTTTAAGCGGGTTGTAACCTCCCATGCATCTAGCACTTGGTAACAAGCTTTATTCTTCATGGTCGTTGCGGGCTTATATCCTGCTCAAAGCGTTTGATATTCCTTTCGAGGAAACGGTTATCGCTATGTATAAGGATGATACGCGCGAGCGAATACTGGCTTTTGGCCCGACGGCTAAAGTGCCTGTTCTGACGGATGATGAGATCGTTGTTTGGGAAAGCCTCGCCATTATGGAATATGTGGCTGATTGCTTCCCCGATAAGTCTATTTGGCCTGAAGATCGTACTGCGAGAGCTCATGCACGTGCTGCAGCCAGTGAAATGCACGCCAGTTTTATGGGGCTTCGTTCGTCATGCCCGATGAACCTAACGGCTATCTTTGAACCAAAAGATCGTGGTGCGGACGTCACTACTGATATTGAGCGGTTGGATGTTTTGTGGAGTGAGGCGCGCGCTCGCTTTGGTGCTAAAGGGTCTTTTTTATACGGAGAGTTTTGTGCAGCAGACGCAATGTTTGCACCTGTTGTGACGCGGCTCAATACGTACCAATTGCCAGTGACAGATATGATGCGCACATATATGGATGCAGTATTACAGCATCCTGCGTTTTTAGCATGGACGAAAGATGCAGCTTCAGAACCTTGGTTTTTACCGCATTATGAAGAAGGCGAGATCGTTTCAAAACGCCTGGTTCTTCCCAAAGAAGGGCAGTCATGAGTACGGTAAAATCAAGTCTGACCCTTAGCTATGTGCTGCTTGTTTTGCTGGCGGCAAACTTTGGCATATCGTTCATGCTCACCAAAGTTGTAGTTGCTGATGTCCCGCCCGCAACGATTGTGTTCAGTCGTTTGCTAATCGCAAGCTTTTGTATTCTGGCGGTGATGCTTTGGGTAGGGCAATCGCTGAAACCCTTGCTGGTACATTGGAAGCTTATGTTAATTACAGGTTTCTTTGGCAATGCCATGCCCTTTTTCCTGATCGCTTGGGGACAGGAAAAAGTTGATGCGGGCCTTACCGCAATTTTGATGGCGGTCATGCCTTTGATCACAATAGTACTTGCGCATTTCTTTACAGGTGATGAGCGGTTGAATGTCTATAAAGTTATCGGGTTTTGCTTTGGTCTCATTGGTGTCGCGGTCCTAATCGGCTTTGATAAGCTGGCGGCATTGGGAGATGAAACCATAAGGCAATATGCAATTATGGGTGGCGCTTTATGCTATGCAGTTCATGCAATTATATCCAAGCGGCTTACTCATTTGCCACGCCAGGCGGTCACTGCTTTTGTTTTGTTGAGTTCCGCTCTCATGCTCATGCCGTTCAGTCTGTATTTTGACCAGCCTTGGACATTGAGTATGTCGCAAGCTTCTTTCTGGTCGATGATTGCTTTAGGAGTTTTTCCAACTGCTATTGGTACATTGATGCTGTTTGCCATCGTTGAACGCCAAGGTGCTGGTTTTCTCAGCCAGATTAACTTTCTTGTGCCGCTATTTGGTATTTTCTGGGCGATGTTGTTCATCAACGAAACCCTGCCACCAAATGCTTTACTGGCACTTCTTATTATTCTTGCGGGCGTCGCAATCGCTCGTATTAAAGGTTCTACAGTTGCAATGGAGAATGCGCCATGAACGCACAACAACAGCCGACTGGTTCGGCATATTTTATCGTTGAAAATAAAGAAGCACCGCGTACGCATGTCTTGTCTGTTCTCGTGGATAACGAGCCGGGAGTGCTTGCGCGCGTGATTGGTCTCTTCTCCGGGCGTGGCTATAATATTGAAAGCCTCACGGTATCTGAAACCAGCCATGAGGCGCACCTTTCGCGGATTACCATCGTATCCTCCGGTACGCTTCAGGTGCTGGATCAAATCAAAAAACAGCTAGAGCGGATGGTGCCGGTTCATCGGGTAAACGATCTGACGCTTACTGCTGAATTGAACGGTCACGAGAAGCCGCTGGAACGCGAGCTTGCTTTGGTCAAAGTTGCGGGCACTGGAGAAAAACGCCTTGAGGCAATGCGCCTTGCAGATGTTTTCCGCGCAACGGTTATTGATGCGTCAACCGAACATTTCACATTCGAGATTACGGGCCGCTTGTCCAAGGTTGAGCAATTTGTTGCGATTATGGAACCTCTGGGTTTGGTTGAGGTTTGCCGGACAGGCGTTGCGGCGATGAGCCGTGGAAAAGACGGTATGTGATGGACGATCTTCCAAACGGTAGTTTCCGATTAGAGGGCTATATCGAAGTTCCCGATGATCGTATTGAAGCCGTGCGTGATGCGCTTGATGATCACGTGCGCCTAACGAGAGGCGAGAAGGGCTGTATTTTCTTTAACGTAAATCCGTGTCCTGATCATAAGGGTCGGTTTTTGGTTTCAGAAGCATTCGTTGATGAAACAGCGTTTAAGTTTCATCAGACGCGCGCGGGCTCCTCTCCATGGGCGGAAGTTACTGCAGGCATAAAGAGAAGCTATGAAACCTGGGTTGTTAGCTAACCCTTAAATTAGCCCGACGCGTTTACGTATTGCTTCATCTCTCAGGCTTACATCATCGCCGTCAAACTCTTTTGCGTCATCAGTTGCTAACCAGCAGATGGTTTCTGCCACCCATTGTGGTGGAATATGGACGGAAGGGTCTAGCTGGCTCACGGGGTTGATGCCGGATGATTTAATCGAGACCTGCATGTCTGTTGCAACTGTTCCAGGCGATAATCCAACCACACGAATTCCGTTGTCGGCAAGTTCGGTATGGGCGCAGCGCGTGAGCGATAAGGCTGCCGCTTTTGACGAGCAATAATGGCTCCACCCTTCAAGTGCGGAAGTAGCAGCACCTGATGAAATGTTGACGAAAACGCCTGCGCCGCGTGCTTCCATATCTGGTAAGGCTGCGTGAATTGCATAATAAACGCCTTTGACGTTTACATCGATTGTTTTGTCCCATTGATCTGGATCAGATTCTTTAATGCGTGAGATCGGGTCAATAAGACCTGCATTATTGACTACGATATCGATGGCACCAAACTCGCTTATTGCGAGATCAATAGCAGCTTTAACGTCTGCATATTGGCTAACATCACAGGCGATACCTTTTGCTTGGCCGCCTGCGTTTTGGATTTCTTGTGCAATGGTTTTGACAGCACTTTCTGAACGCGCTGCAAGGATTACGTTTAAACCCAGTTTACCCATTTGGCGCGCAGTGGCCTCGCCAATGCCTTTGCTTGCGCCAGTGATGAGCGCGGTTTTGCCAGCCAATTCGTTCATGTCAAATATCTCACGTTGTTTATTAGTGAGAAATTAGTGGGGTATGAGGTCAGGTCAAGCGGGGTCAGGAGATTGAATTTCTGGTGAAGCTTCATCTTCTTTGAGTTCAGATGTTGATTCTGTTTCTTCCTCTAAGTCGCTGAAATCAGAATCAATCTCTTCCTTAGCTTCTTCATCTTTGGAAAGGTGATGGCTTACTTTTTCGGCAACATCTTTGACTTTGGAAATCGTATCTGACGTGCTGACGAATGCACCTTCGTAAAGCGGTTTAACTGCCTTATGAATTCCATAAGCGTTTGCATTCGCGGTAACGATACCATTCTTGATCAGGGCTTGCTTGAGCGATGCGGCAGCGCCTGCATCTATTCTTAACGAACGCTGGAGCAGTCCGAGGTTGCAAGAATTATGGGCGCGAACAATCATCTCTGCCCATTGATATGTATGTGCGGTAAAGGGTGCGGCCACCGCCG
Source organism: uncultured Rhizobiaceae bacterium (assembly GCA_964514045.1). GTDB lineage: Bacteria > Pseudomonadota > Alphaproteobacteria > Rhizobiales > Rhizobiaceae > JAALLB01. Next base: position 8,995 of record CAZEPF010000016.1, read on the forward strand.
GAGCAACACTTGTTGATAGCGCTGCAGCGGGAAGGGGTATTGCTGGGATAAGTGCAGTTGCACCCATGGATTTTAAAAAGTCACGTCTTTGCATACTGTCTAAAATAAGCATTAGCCGGACCAATTAAAAGCCGTGTTGACAGTTGTTTACAATTAGGTCAGTATTATTGACCTATTGGAGTTGGTGATGTCACTTGATGTATTTTTAGCCTTGCTTGGCTTTTCCTTTGTGTCGTCGATTACGCCGGGGCCCAACAACATCATGCTACTAACCTCTGGAGTGAATTTTGGGTTCCGCCGAACCATTCCTCACATGTTTGGAATTGCATTTGGGTTTGGCGTTCTTCTCCTTGCAGTTGGGTTCGGATTGAAACAAGTGTTCGAACAGTTTCCCATTATGCAGTTGGTCCTAAAAGTTGTGGGCGGTGGCTACCTTCTTTATCTTGCTTGGAAGATTGCAAATTCTGGTCCGGTTAAAGCAGGTGACGGTGAAGGCAAGCCGATGTCTTTTGCAGCCGCAGCGCTCTTTCAATGGGTAAACCCAAAAGCATGGGTCATGGCAATTACTGCGATGACGGTTTACACGGGTCAGCCTGATTTTACGACGAGTGTGTTTATCGTTTGCTTGGCATTCGTGATTGTAAACCTGCCAAGCGTATCAGTGTGGTGCGGGTTTGGCGTTGCCTTGCGGGAGTTCTTGTCTGATCCAGTCAAATTGCGCGTGTTTAATATCGGCATGGCTCTTCTACTGGTTGCAAGTCTTTGGCCTATGTTGAAATAAGTCGTTTTCACCAAGTGGTGAATCATGCGAAGACAGGCTGATGAAGTTTTCTCCTCAACAAGATGATGCATTGATTGCAGTTGAACGATGGCTCAAGGCTGGCGATCGGCAGGTATTCCGTTTGTTTGGCTATGCGGGTACAGGCAAAACAACATTAGCCAGACACTTGGCTGAGGGTGTTGATGGTGACGTTATCTTTGCTGCATTCACGGGTAAGGCTGCCCAGGTTCTGCGCTCGCGAGGTGCTAAGAAAGCATCTACCATTCATTCGGTGATTTATCGTCCTCGCGGGGAAGAAACTGTTGAAGATGAAGAAACCGGTAAGAAAGAAGTCTTGCCGATGTTTTCTCTCAACCGTCAAAGTCCTCTTAGCAAGGCGGCGCTGATTATCATTGATGAATGTTCGATGGTCGATGAGGATTTGGGTCGCGATCTTCTGTCGTTTGGAACGCCGGTATTAGTCTTGGGCGATCCAGGACAGTTGCCGCCTGTGAGCGGTGGTGGATTCTTTACCGAACATGAGCCGGATATTTTGCTGGAAGAAATTCACCGTCAGGCTCTGGATAACCCGATTGTAGAATTGGCGCGTCAGGTGCGTATGGGCAATTCTTTGATGATGGGTGACTATGGTGAAACGGCTAAAGTCATTTCTAAAGGTGATGTCGAAGCTGATTTAGTTATGAATGCGGATCAGGTTCTTGTCGGCACCAATCGTACCAGACGAAGATATAACGAGCGCCTGCGCCAGTTGAAACAATTTGAAGGACCCTTGCCTGCGGCAGGTGACAAGCTTGTTTGCCTGCGTAATGATCCGCAAAAAGGCCTTCTGAACGGCTCGCTTTGGCAGGTTACAAGTGCAGCCAGAACCGTAAAGCCATTTATGAATGTGCTTATCCGTGCAGAAGATGAGGGCGTTGAACGGTATTCTGCCAAGGTCAAATTATTAAAGGCAGCCTTTGAAGAGCCTGAGCAGGAAGTGCCGTGGCAGATTAAGCGTCGTCACGATGACTTTGATTATGGCTACGCATTAACGGTACACAAGGCGCAAGGCTCGCAATGGGACAATGTAGTTTTGTTTGATGAAAGCTATGCTTTCCGCGAGCACCGTGACCGTTGGCTTTACACAGCAATCACCCGTGCAGCTGAGAAACTGACAATTGTGAAGTAGCAAGGTTCAAGCAAGTTGAAATGTATAGTTAGTTCTTATCTAGCTTGCTTAACTCGACATTAAAACCTTTAGGCACATAGTTTTGTTAAGCAATAATACTTGTTTTCTGAAAGTTTCAATTGCACGAAATTGTAAGCCAAAAAAATAGCGTTCGACTTGTTCGTTTAAGTTATCTGACGATTGTATCAGTGTTTCTGATATTGGTTAGCAGCTTTCTTTGGGTCCAATTTTTATTGAACAATGCTGCTCGTGACTTGAACAATTACTCAAATGCAGTTGCTGTATTAAACAATCGGATTTCGTCTGACTTAGGCCCGTTGAGACAAAATCAAGCTACTAATGATCCAACCCTTATAAAGCGGTTAAACCAGCAAGCGGAAGTGATGATTAAGCTCATTCGCCCAAGCGCCGATACTGTCAGCAAGGCAAGATTGCAATACCTTGCTCACAGTCAAAGATTTGCGTGGGTACTGGAAACGACATCGATTTCCAGCAAAGTCGAGACTGACACACTTTTACTGCGACAACGGATGCTTGAAGACAATGTTGAGCTGTTGTTGGAAGAGCTTGACGGTATTGCAAATGCTTCTCAAAAAGAACTCGCGTGGAGAGCGCCTGATTTAGTCAATTATATCGACCGAACCTTAGCGCCGCTTTTTGATTCAGTTTCAATCCTTGCTATTAAGAAGGGTAAGTCTCTTACTGATCTTTTGGTCCTGATTTCTACTATCTTTGGTGTGATAACAGTCTTGGGCCTTGTGTTAGGTGTTCTTTGTGTTTTCTTTCCCATGGAGCGCCGCGTCGCCAAAACTTTAGCTGCGAATGTTGAAGCTATCAATCGTGCAGAAATTGCGGATCGAGCAAAATCTGAGTTCCTTGCGAATATGAGCCATGAAATTAGAACACCTATGAATGGTGTGATGGGTATGGCTGAACTTCTATTAAAAACTAAACTTGATGATCGTCAGCGTGCGTTTTCTGATGTGATTGTTAAGTCTGGCGATTCACTTCTAACCATCATCAATGATATTTTAGACTTCTCAAAAATTGATGCTGGACAGATGGAGCTTGATCCAGCGCCATTTAATATTGGTGTGGCTGTGGAAGATGTTGCAACGCTCGTTTCTTCTAAGGTAATTGAAAAAGACCTAGGCTTTTTTGTACGCGTAGACCCAGCATTACCGAGTATGGTTATTGGTGATGTAGGTCGCATCAGACAGATCATTACCAATCTTATTGGTAATGCAGTGAAGTTCACGGAGTCTGGTCATGTTGCGGTTGATGTATCTGGCACGGCACAAGACAATATGCTGTCGCTCACGCTTTCAGTTTCAGATACTGGCATTGGAATTTCGGAAGACAAACTTAACAAGATTTTTGAAAAGTTCAGTCAGGTTGATGAAAGTGCGACCCGCCGTCACGAGGGCACTGGATTGGGCCTTTCTATCTCATCAGCATTAGTATCTTTAATGGGCGGGCAAATGTCTGTTATATCTGAGATTGATAAAGGCTCGACTTTTAGTTTTCAATTAAGCCTTCCAATTGATGAAAAGTCTTTGACCAATGGGTTCACATCCACAGATGCGATCGGTGCACGCGTAATGGTGGTTGAAGAGAGTGTCAGAAGCCGGGATATTCTCGTCGAGAAATTGCGGTATTGGCAATTTGAAAGTGCAGGCGCTTCCAGTGGTCAAGAGGCCTTGGCGGCTCTTGATGCAATGTATAGTGCGAATCTGGTGCCTGATTGCATTATCATTGAGTATCAAATGCAAGGTATGGATGGTGCAGAACTTGCGACAGCGCTTCGCAATGATACGCGTTTTCAAAGCCTTCCAATCGTCATGCTCACATCCGTTGATATTATGGACGATGGGCGGAACTTCTCTTCGCTTGGTATTGATGGTCAGTTGATAAAACCGATCCGCTCTTCAGCACTGCTTGATACGGTTATGCAGATCGTGAACCATTCTCAGTTGATCGATTGTGATATTAAGTCTGGGGTAAATCTTGCCAAAAGTATGAAAGACGTTTGCACTGAACCTGGCGAACTGGAGTCCCAAAAGGTTACACCGGTTGAGCCGAAAGCGGATAAATTGGAAGAGGCCATTATCCAGCAAAAAGCAGATTCAGAAGCTGTGGTAGAAATTGAAGTACCTGTTCAAGCCAAAGTTGATAATGAGCCAAAATACGAATTATTGATGAATTCATCGAATGATAATCAGAATGGTGGAATTGATGTATTGGTTGCTGAGGATAATGAGGTCAACCAGTTGGTAATTTGTCAAATTCTGGAAGCTGCGGGTTACTCTTATGAGGTTGCAAATAATGGCGAAGAAGCTGTGAACCTATACCACAAGCATACGCCTAAAATTATTTGTATGGATGTTTCCATGCCGGTGATGAATGGCCACGAGGCCACTAGAGTAATTCGCGACATGGAAGCTGATACGGGTGGTCATACGCCAATTATCGGTGTAACCGCCCATGCGATCAAAGGTGATATGGAAGCCTGTTTTGAAGCAGGAATGGATGATTATGCTTCCAAGCCTGTTTCGCCTGAAGTACTAGAGAAAAAGATTGAGTCCTGGTTGAACGGTTCCGCTCAGTCCAGACGAATTGCCTGATAAAAGTACTACAAAACTCTCCACCTTATGACTGATGGCTAGTCGCAAGTTTACTAGCAAGGTCTCTATTAAATAAAGCGATCAAAGCATTATTATAGGCCATGTTCTTGCGCATTTGCTTTTTAAGATCGTCACTCACCCATTCAATATATCGTAAGCCCGGCTTTGCTTCCACGGTGGCTGAAAATGTACCTTCCAAAACGAATGCTACTTCGCCGATAAAGTTGCTGCCTGAAACTTCAAATACTTTATCGCCTTTGGTAATTTTGACAGAGCCGTTCAATACATAGAACAGTCGTGTTGCTTTTTGTCCTTCGAGACATAGCAGTTCTCCGCCTGCGGCAGTGTGCCAGACCGCACGCTTTAGAGCTCTTCTGAATTGTCCAGGTGTTAGCGTATCGAATGCTTCGAACAGTTCAACTTCTTCTTCGCTAAGCGCGAATTTTGTGCGTTCAAAAATTATTCTAATCAAAACCCAAATATTGGCTGCAGCCATGATGAGACTGGTAATGATTGCATCCCAAAGAGGAGCTTCGGGAAATAGAAAATAATAAGAGATATATAGAAACGTGCCTGCGAGAATTAAGATCCGAAGCAGAAGTTCATCGCGTACTAAAAACCCTACGATATAAAACACAGCGCCTATGTGAATTAGTATCGCTGCGGATATCATTGTTTCTGACATCATCGAGTCTGTCATATATTCACCTTTGCAAAATCAGATTACAGAATGCTGTTTTTTCTTACAGGCTGCAATGTAAAATCATATTGATAAAGCGTATGAATAAGCCAGATATAAAGTGCTAACTTATAGCGGTTTTGGAGTTCAATTTTATGAAGACACAACTCTCGGTGAACTTGAATGCAGTGGCGTTGTTGCGCAATCGGCGTGATCTTCCATGGCCTAGTGTTACTGATTTGGGGCGCATTGCCTTGCAGGCTGGCGCTGCTGGACTAACGGTTCATCCACGTCCAGATCAGCGACATACGCGGTTTTCCGATTTGCCAGAGTTACGCGCCCTGATCGATGATGAGTTTCCGCAGTGTGAGTTAAACATTGAGGGATATCCAACCGATGAGTTTCTTGACTTGGTTGAACAAAATGAACCTGAACAAGTAACTTTAGTGCCGGACCATCCCGATCAGCCGACTTCGGATCATGGTTGGGATTTTAGGGGTAAGGGAAATTTGCTTAGGGACTGCACTCAGCGGTTAAAACAAAAGGGTTATCGCGTTTCGCTGTTTTGTGATCCGGATGCCAGTTTTGCAGACTTAAAAGCTGCTGTGGATACAGGTGCTGAGCGTGTTGAATTTTACACTGGTCCTTATGGCTCCTGCCATGATGATCTGGAAAAGGCGCGCACTGAACTTGAAAAGCTACGCGAAACTGCAAATACGGCGCTTGAATTAGGGTTAGAGATCAATGCAGGGCATGATCTAACGGTTGAAAATCTAGCGCCTTTGATAAAGGTGGTGCCCGAAATTTGCGAAGTATCAATCGGTCATGGATTAACTGCTGATTCACTAACATTTGGAATGGATGGGTCCGTAAGACGTTTTTTAGCCGCTATTGGCTAGGCGTAAAAGAAAATTTCATTTTTTTATTGTTTCTTTGCCGTGGGCTTTTTTGGAAATAGAACAATGAAATTAACGCTACTTGTCTTCTCTATGCTTTTTGCAGCAACACAACCTACTCTAGCCAATGAAACCTTTACAGTGGTTATTCCGGGTACGGATGGGTATCTAGTAAGCGGTTATTTGCTAATGATCTGGTTTGCTTGCGTCTTATTTCTGCTTTCCAAATTTATGAAGTTTGGCTTTGGTTCTCTGAGTGGATTGTTTCAATCCAATCAAGCTGAGGAAGTTTCTCTACCGCCGGTAACAAAAACACCTGACACGCCAGCTAAGAAAGCTATTTCGAAGGAAAACTCTCTTAATTTTGGTAAGGGAGACCATAAGCCAGTTAAGTCAGGAAGTCGTTTTAGGCAGCCGTCTGATACGTAACTTCCATGAAGAGACTTTTCTCTGCCTATAAAAATTCGCTTGCAGGGTTGAGCCACGGGTTTCGCCATGAATCCGCGATCCGGCAAGAACTCATCCTGATTGCACTTTCAATTCCAATTGTTCCACTCCTGACTGTAGACCCATGGCGGATGTTCGCGTTGTGGGGCGCTCTGCTTTTACTATTGTTGGTTGAACTTTTGAATACAGGCATAGAGCAGGTGGCCAATGCAATAACCCGTGAATTTTCTCCAGAAATTAAGTTTGCTAAGGACGCCGGGTCCGCTGCAGTTTTAATTACTACGATGCTTGCTGTAGCTGTTTGGGGAATGACTGTGTGGGAATTTTTTATTTGAACTCTTTTGCGAGTTTTTGCATACTAGGTTTAATAGTTAACAACCCCATGATTTTAGGGTTTCTGTTAACCATTTGTTAACCATCACTAACATATAATTAATATTAAATCGTGCTTGTATAATCGTACCGCGTCCAAGCTATGTGGATGGAAGCCTCCAAGACAAAAGGGAGGGATGATTATTTCTAAGATACTAAAAGTTCATCAAAATAATCTTCAAACGGCCCTCCGTTTTCAAGGTGCTAAACGCTCTATTTCTATTCTGCATATCGTTAATACCGATGTAGCTGATACGCTTCCAGCCTTGCGCGAAATTGATCAATCCAATTTATTTGATTTGCATGTTCTGCGGGTATTTGGTGAAGATGCGGTTATCCAATATGTGCTTCAGCAATCCTATGATGTTGTTTTATTCGAGACCTGTGGTGATCATAATGTGATGCTTGAAACGCTCTCAGTGTTAAAGGACAATACGCCTTCACTGCCCGTTATTCTACTTACCAATTCTGATGATCAGTATATGCATCAAAATGCGTATGAGCATGGCGTTGATTTTTGCCTTACAAAAGATGCTTTCAATTCCAGCATGTTGGATAGTGTCATACAAGCAGCATTACATAACCGTAAAAAGATGATTGAGCTTAAAGATCACGACTCTCAAACGTCGGTTAAGCTTGCAGAAAGCATTCGTGTGACGACAACATTGGCGCATGAAGTTGGAACCTTGGCGTCTGCGTATAAATCAGCGACTGAATTACGCGCGATGGAGCAGGTAACATCTTTGAAGTCGGGTGATAAGTCTCCAAAGCAAGATGACAAATATAGTTCTTTGATTACGGGCTATGTGGATCAACTTCACGCCACAACCCAGTCTGTTTTGGCAAACGCTGGAATGGCCGACCAACCGCCTACTAAAGGTAAGGAAAGCCTGATTAGCATCAGTGAGCGTGTGAGAAGACTAGCAACGCCGATTGTTAATAAGTCCAACAAAGCACTTTCCATAATTGAACCGCATGAAGATGCTGCGGTTTCAACCGAGGCGGTGGTACTAATTCAGATTGCTATTAATCTGATATCCAATGCGGCGAAATATTCTGACCCCAACTCAAAGATTGGCTTCTCACTTTTGAGCAATGAAACCTCTCTATGCATGATGGTTTCTAATTCCGGTTCGGGTATGCCTAAAGACGTTCTTCATAATTTAAGAACACGAGGCAAACGCGGTAGCAATACTGCCTCTCAATCGGGGCATGGTTTAGGTCTGTCAATTGTTGATGATTTCATCAAGCAAATCAACGGCAAGCTGATCATTGAAAGCGGACCTGAGAAGGGCACCTATATGCAGGTGATCATTCCGCTTACACAAGCGTAGAGCTTTCAAACTTCAAAGCGTTGGTAGCCCGCTTGTAGCTTTGTTCGTTTCGATGAGATCACGCCTGAATTTACGCCTAGCCAGCCGATTTCTCTGCATAATCTTGCATATTCGATTTTTGGACAGCGGTTCATAACCACTTGGATGCCTTTGTCCTCTGCGAGCTTTGCCGCATCATCATTTCTGACGCCCAATTGCATCCAGATAACTTTCGGCAGAGTAGGTAGGCGTAATGCATCCTCGACTACGCCATAAGCTGCTTGCGCATTCCGGAACGTATCCACCATATCGATGGGAGTATGTTGATAGGCATCCGCCAGATTTGCATGGCACTCAATATCAGCAATTGTCTTACCGGCTCGGCCAGGATTGATCGGGAGAACTGTATATCCTTTCGATGCCATATACCGCACGACAAAGTAAGATGGCCGGACAGTGTTGGCGCTGGCACCAACAACACCAATGGTTTTGACGCTTGCCAAAACATTGCGAATATAAGTGTCTGAATAATGATCGTGGTTCATTAAATTTCTTTTGCCCGCTCGCGCAGTACAAACTTTTGTATCTTGCCCGTAGACGTTTTGGGCAGTTCTTCAAACACATAGTGTCGTGGGATTTTGAAGGATGCTAAATGTGATCTGCACCATGTGCTTAATTCATCTGGTGTTGGGGTAGGGCTATCCGGTGCAAGTTCGATAAAGGCGCATGGAGTTTCTCCCCATTTCTCATCGTCCTTGGCGACAACTGCTGCGGCTGAAATTGATGGATGTTTGTAAAGTGCATCTTCAACCTCGATGGAGGAAATGTTTTCACCGCCTGAGATAATGATATCTTTCGAGCGGTCTTTAAGCTGGATGTATCCATCCTCGTGCATAACGCCCAGATCGCCGGTATGGAACCACCCACCATGAAACGCATCTTGTGTTGCTTGCGGGTTTTTCAAATACCCTTTCATGACGACATTTCCCTTCATCATGACTTCGCCAATGGTCTCGCCATTGCGCTCGACCGGTATCATGGTCTCAGGATCGATAACATCGAGGTTTTCCAATGCGGTATATCTGACACCTTGCCGCGCTTTCATGGCTGCTTGTCCCGCTTCATCCAACTTGTCCCATTGGGCGTTCCAGTCGTTGACAACCGCAGGGCCATAACACTCGGTCAGGCCATATAGATGTGTGACGTTGAAGCCCTCGGTTTTCATGGCTGCCAGTACAGCTTCTGGAGGGGGAGCAGCTGCGGTGAAAAACTCAACCACATGATCAAGATCGCGTTTCTCGTTATCTGCGGTGGATATCAGTGTCGACATCACAATAGGTGCGCCGCACATATGCGTTACCCGATGGTCAGCAATTGCGTCCCACATTGCTTTTTGTCTTACTGCGCGCAGGCAGACATGGGTTCCGATAATCGCGGATAGTGTCCAAGGAAAACACCAACCATTGCAATGAAACATGGGAAGGGTCCAAAGATACACTGAATGTTTGGGCATGGATGCGGTGAGGGCGTTACCTTGTGCAAGTAAGGATGCGCCGCGATGGTGATATACTACACCCTTTGGGTTGCCTGTTGTGCCAGATGTGTAGTTTAGTGAGATCGCATCCCACTCATTATCCGGCATTTTCCATGCGTAGTCAGGCGTGCCTGTCTTTAAGAAATCCTCATACTCAATATCTCCCAGTCTTTCGCCATTGCCTTCAAACTCCGGGTCATCATAGTCAATGATTATTGGATTAACTTCGGCAAGCGCCAGTGCTTGTTTGACTGTGTCTGAAAACTCGGTGTCTGTAATCAATACTTTGCATTCGCTATGATCTAATTGGAATGCGATTACTGCGGCATCAAGACGGGTATTCATGGAGTGCAACACCGCACCTGTCATCGGAACACCATAATGGGCTTCGAGCATTGCAGGTGTATTAGCAAGCATGACAGACACTGTGTCTGCGGTAGTTATGCCGCGTTGAGATAGGGTTGATCCAAGTCTGCGCGAACGTGCATAAAAGTCTTTGTATGAACGTTTCAATGACCCATGAATTACAGCCGTATGGTCTGGAAAAGTATTGGCTGCGCGTTCCAGAAAAGTAAGTGGAGTTAGCGGTTGGTAATTAGCAGGATTTTTATCCAGATTGTTATTGTAGATATGGGTCATTGTGCCACGATGTTTAAGTCTATGTTTCAGGAAGAATGGGTGAGGCTTATTCGTCTTTCCACTCTGCTTCGCGTTTTTCTAAAAATGCATTCATGCCTTCTTGTGCGTCATGCTTCAGCATGTTCTGGACCATCACATCGGCGCAATAGTCATAGGCTTCGTCGAGAGGCAGTTCCGATTGTTTGTAGAATGCTTGTTTGCCTGTTTTGATTGTCATTTTAGATTTTGCTGCAATACGGTCTGTGAACCATTTCACATTTTCCTCTAGTTCAGCGTGTGGCGCTGTGCGATTAATCAATCCAATTTCAACGGCCTTTTGTGCAGAGCAGGCTTCTCCGGTCAGTAACATTTCAAGCGAATGTTTATTGGCGACTGTTCTTGAAAGTGCCACCATAGGCGTTGAACAAAACAGACCAATGTTGACACCTGGTGTTATGAATTTTGCTGTGTCTGCTGCGACCGCGATATCGCAACTTGCAACCAATTGGCACCCTGCTGCTGATGCAGTTCCAGCCACTTCTGCAATCACAGGCAAGCGATGATTGACAATTTTCTGCATCATGGAAGCGCAATTGCGCATGGTGGTTTCAAAAAACTTGCGTCCACGATCTTCGGAATTTCTGGCAGCAGTGAGTTCTTTCAGGTCATGGCCGGAAGAAAAAACAGGGCCATTTGCAGCAATAACAATAACGCGTGCCTCATCGCTGTTATCAGCCTCATCAAGAGCACTGGAAATCTCTGCAATCATATCGAGCGAAAGAGCATTTCGTTTGTCGGGACGGTCCAGCATAATTTTGAATATGCCGTCTGTATCAGTGATTTCGATTAGGCTATTTTCAGCCAATTTTAACTCTCCCTTGATCAGCCCTTGCTCGACGCGATACTATTCTGCTTCGACAGGTTAAAGCAAATTACAATGCGCACGATTTACACTCTTTGTTTTATCATTCTTATAGGTGGCATTAGCTTTGCTGCCTATATGATCGCCTTTGATAGGTTTGAGAAATCGGCGTCTGCCAGTTCAACGGCCAGATTGTCGCTTTATCAAGCGGGTCTTCTGTCTACGTTAGAACGGGTCGCACACCTACCAAAAGTTATGCAACTGCATCCCAATACAAGAGAAGTATTGCGGCAGGGCAAAAGTGTTGTGTCTTTTAATGAGTATCTTAAAGAGATCAATAATGAAGCAGGTGCAGCAGCGCTTTATCTGCTTGATGCAGAAGCGAACACAATTGCTGCGAGTAACTTTGATAGTGCAGAAAGTTTTGTTGGCAATAATTACCGCTTCCGAACCTACTTTACGGATGCTGTCAAAAACGGAACGGGTCGGTTTTTTGCGGTGGGTGTTACGACGGGTCGTCCCGGGTATTTTTTGTCCGAGGTAATTCGTGATCAGAAGAAACTGCTCGGTGTTGCGGTGGTGAAGGTCGAATTTACGGAACTTCTACAATATTGGGAAGAGGCGAGTGATGACGTGTTCATCACTAATCCTGATGGGGTAATTGTTCTCGCAAGTCGTCCCGAGCGTCTTTATAAAACAACGAGAGAAGTGCCTGCGGATCGGTTGGAAGAGATGAAGCAGACCCGCAAGTTTTCAAATTATCGACTTGATCCGCTTGAGTATGTTTCCCAATCAAAGTCTGGCTTGTTAGAGGGACGGATTACGGTTGATGGGATTGAGCATTCTGTTTCTTCGGTGGCGACGCCAAAGATCAATTGGCAGTTGCATTTCTTAACCCCGCTAGCACCTGCCCATGCCTCTGCAATGGCGGTTGCATCTGTTGCATTTCTTTTATGCGGGTTTGCCGGAATAGGCGCTCTATATGCACGTTCAAAAGTAGAGCGTTCCAAGCTGGAAATTATTGCAGTGGAGGCTGATCGTGTCCGCATGGCAAACATCCGGTTGGAAGAAGAGGTTACCGAGCGCAAACGAACCGAGCATCGTTTACGTGAAACACAAGCCGAACTTATTCAGTCATCGCGCTTGGCGGCATTGGGGAAAATGTCTGCTGCGATTGTGCATGAGGTGAACCAACCGGTCTCAGCGATCAGAACCTATACATCGAGCGGTTTATTGCTGTTGAAAAACCGTCGTACTAAAGATGCCAAAGAGGTATTTTCTCAAATAGCCAAAATGACGGAACGCTTGGGTGCCATCACATCCGACTTGCTGGTATTTTCAAGAAAACCAGTTTCCCAACCCCAATCGATTGACCTTAATCAATTGATCCTATCTCTGCTTGATGAACGCGGCATTGTTTTGCAGGAAGCTGGAGTTTCCGTTGATCTAGATCTTTGGACTAAGAAACTGGAAGTCTCTGGCAGTGAACACCGATTTGCGCAACTCGTTGGCAATCTCATTCAAAATGCGATGCAGGCACTTGAAGGAAAAGCAGACGGTCGTATTTCGATTACGACGATTGCGGACCCGAGTTCTGCTGTCTTGATGGTTGCTGATAATGGGCCAGGTATTCCTGAAGCAATCATAGACCAATTGTTTGACCCGTTTTTTACTACTAAAGAAGTTGGCAAGGGCGCAGGGCTGGGGCTTGCACTAGCCTATGCGATTGCTGATGAAGCGAACGGTCGAATTCGCTGTGAGAACCGTGTAGAAGGCGGGGCGCTATTCATTCTTGAGTTGCCGCTTGAAACGTCACGCAATGAAGCATTTACAAAAGAGCCTGGCGAGTAATGGCAGTGGCCACCCCAAAAGAAGCTCAAGATATTCTTGTCTACCTTGTGGATGATGATCGCGGAATGGTGGGTGCTACATCCCAGTGGCTATCTCTGTCAGGACTGAAAATCAGAGCATTTGCTGATCCGCTTGCTCTGTTAAAAATCATTAAACCTAACCAGCCTTGCGTTATTGTTTCGGACATTCGGATGCCGGGCATTGATGGCATTGAGCTGATGAAACAGGTTCATGCAAAAGACCCCATTATTCCGGTGATTCTAATCACAGGGCATGGTGATATTCCACTTGCAGTGGAATCCATGCGACTGGGCGCGCATGAGTTTTTAGCAAAACCTTTCTCTCCTGAAAAACTGCTGGAAGTTGTTTTAACCGCTCAACGCAACTATCAGGCAGCAATTGAGGAGAAAACCCAATCTGCTCTTGGCAGTAAGATGGATTCTGAGCCGCAGACAATAAAAACCAGGACTGCGCCGGACCTTGAACAATCTTCCAGTCTAACCGATCAGGTAGAGGCCTATGAAAAGACGTTGATTGAAACCGCATTAGCTGAATCTAATGGTTCTATGGTCAAAGTCATGGAACAGTTGGATATTCCAAGGCGTACGTTGAACGCAAAAATGAAAAAATACGGAATCGAACGCACCCGTTTTCGCGGGTAATTTTAGTAGGCAATAATCAGCCGACCTTGATTCCTAAAATCATGCCTGTAGGTTCATGTCAGTTATGGAGGAAAATTTATGAAAAATATTGGTAAACTAGCTTTGCTTTCTACAGCAATCGTTTCATTTGCAGGTGTTGAAGCTTATGCAGCTTCAACAAACTGGAATGTATCACTTTGGGGTAAGCGCCGTGCTTTCACCGAGCACGTTGAGAAACTTGCCGAACTCGTTTCTCAAAAAACAAATGGTGATTTCAAAATCAACATTTCTTATGGTGGCCTTTCCAAGAACAAAGAAAACCTAGATGGTATTTCTATCGGTGCATTTGAAATGGCACAGTTTTGCGCCGGCTATCACCGCGATAAAAACCCAACCATCACAGTGCTTGAGCTTCCATTTCTAGGGGTTTCAACCTTGGAAGAAGAAGTGAAGGTTGCGACTGCAGTTTACGAACATCCAGCTGCTCAAAAAGATTTGGCACGTTGGAACGCTAAACTGTTTATGACATCTCCAATGCCACAATATAATGTTGCGGGTGTGGGTGATGCTCCAACTACTCTGGCTGATTTCGATGGTATGCGTATCCGCGCCACAGGCGGTCTCGGTAATGCTTTCAAAACAGTGGGTGCGACGCCAACATCAGTGACGGCTACTGAAGCTTATACAGCGCTTGAATCAGGTGTGGTTGATTCCGTTGCATTTGCTCAACATGCGCACCTTGCGTTCCGTACAATCGATGTTGCGAAATGGTGGACTGCTAACCTTAACCCTGGAACAGTAAATTGCCCGGTGGTTGTAAACACAGATGCGTATGCTGCTTTGTCAGATGAGCACCGTGCGGCACTTGATGGTTCAAAAGATGAGGCGATCCAGCACTATCTTGATAACTATGCTGAGCTTTTGAAAAAATGGGAAAGCATTCTTTCAGAAAAAGGCGTTCAGAAAGTTGAATTTACTTCAGAGCAAATTGAAGAGTTCAGAAGTGCTGCTGCAGACCCTGTTCGCGAAAAGTGGATGGCTGATATGAAAGCTGCCGGTGTTCCGGGTGAAGAGCTTTACAAACTCGTCAAAGACACACTGGGCAAATAAGCCAGCTAAACTGACTTACAACCTCTGCATTTGCAGGGGTTGTTTTTTATCGGGAGGGTGGCATGTCGAGTGCAGGTAATGTCAGGACAGATAGTTCTTTTTTGTCCCAAATGGACCAAGGGCTTTTTAAGGTAGAAGGACTTTTGAATCTGCTGGCGGGATTGGTTACGCTGGCTGTTATGTTCATTGCTGTGGGCAATATTGTTGGGCGTTATTTTGGGTACCCTGTTCCCGGCTATATTGATTATATGGAACAGGCGGTTCCTGCGATTGCCATTCTAGGTGTTGCATATTGCCAGCGGATGGGTGGGCACATTCGTATGGACATTGTTATTGGTACGCTAAAGGGTCGCGCCTTATGGATTGCTGAATTTATCGGCGTTCTGCTTATGCTCGCGATCACTACGGTTCTGATTTACGGTTCGTGGGATCATGCTTATCGCGCGATACGGCTTGGCGATTCAACGGTGGATATCAATCTGCCAACCTGGCCAACGAAAATTCTTTTTCCGATTTTGTTTTGTATTCTTTCGTTGCGACTTGTCATTCACGTTATTGCTTATCTCAAAGCGATCAAATCTGGCGAAGATGAACCTGTAGCCGTGCCACTGATTGAAGATGTGGCCGAGCAAACCAAGCGTGAGGCGGAAACTGTCTCGGGTCTTGAAGGGGAGGCAGGACAATGACCCCGATTGAAGTTTCTCTTATTCTTGCCGGTGTATTAGTCGTTCTTGTTATCATCGGTATGCGAGTTGCGTTTGCGACGGCACTCATTGGAATTGTTGGTCTGTTTATCATATTTGCCTTCGATAAAGGGCAGGGCATTGAACGCGGATTTTTCACAACAATGAAGATTGTTGGACAAATTCCACATTCAAAAACCGCAACAAATGTATTGGGATTGATTCCGACCTTCATTCTGATTGGCTACCTTGCTTACTATGCAGGGTTGACCAAAGCACTATTTGAAGCTGCAAAAAGATGGGTAGGCTGGGTGCCTGGCGGTTTGGGTGTTGCTACGGTCTTTGCAACGGCTGGCTTTGCTGCTGTGTCCGGTGCTTCTGTTGCAACCTCTGCAGTATTTGCGCGGATTGCGATCCCAGAAATGTTGAAGGAGGGCTATGATAAGCGGTTTGCTGCAGGTGTTGTTGCTGCCGGTGGTACGCTTGCGTCTCTTATTCCCCCATCAGCAATTCTTGTGATTTACGCAATCATTACGGAAAGTTCCGTTGGTAAATTATTGCTTGCCGGATTTATTCCAGGTTTTGTTTCTGCGTTGATTTACGCAGCACTTGTTATAGGCATGGCAAAGATGAACAAGAATTTGGGGCCTCCAGTAGGGGGGTATTCCTGGGGTGAGCGTTTTGCTGCTTTACCTGGTTCACTGCCAATTTTTGCTGTGGTTGGAATTATCATTTTCTGTATTTATGGCGGTTTTGGTACGCCTACAGAAGCAGGGGCGCTCGGTGCCTTTGTGGTTTTTGTTATTGCGCTTGCTCAAGGCATGAAATGGCAACAGCTCAAAGGCGCGTTGATGGAGGCTGCAAAGCTTTCTGCAATGATTTTCACCATGATTTGGGGCGTGTTGATCTATGTGCGTTATTTAGGTTTTGCAGATTTGCCCGGTGCGTTTGCAGGTTGGATTTCAACACTTGATCAACCCGCCATGGTTACGCTGCTGCTTATTCTGGGTGCCTATGTCATTTTAGGCATGTTCATGGATGCAATTGGCATGTTGCTTCTCACGCTGCCTGTTACATTTCCTGCAGTGATTGCGTTAAACGGCGGGCTTGATGTAACAGCCGCTGATTCAGCTCTGGGTATGACTGCTGATGAAGTCTCAATCTGGTTTGGTATTATTGTTGTTAAAATGGCGGAGCTTTGTTTGATCACGCCACCGATTGGATTGAACTGTTTTGTCGTTGCTGGTGTGCGCGATGATATCACCGTGCAAGACGTATTCCGTGGTGCTTCGCCGTTCTTCGTTGCTGATGTTGCAACGGTTGCGGTGCTGATTGCATTCCCAGGGATTGTACTATGGTTGCCTAGATTGATCAGTTAGTGTGTAACTAGAGCGTATCTGGCTTGGATTGAACCGTTTGAACGCCGTGGCGTTTGTGCT
>CAZEPF010000017.1:0-25254 GCA_964514045.1 uncultured Rhizobiaceae bacterium
TCAACGTACCGATTTCTTGGCTGGAAAGCATTTTATCAAAGCGCGCACGTTCCACGTTCAGGATTTTGCCACGTAGAGGTAGAACGGCCTGATTGGCACGATTACGGCCCTGTTTGGCAGAACCACCCGCAGAATCGCCCTCCACGAGAAAGACTTCTGATTTTGCCGGATCGCGTTCCTGACAATCAGCAAGTTTGCCGGGAAGGGAAGCGATATCCAACGCACCTTTACGGCGGGTCAGTTCACGCGCTTTACGTGCTGCTTCACGTGCGGCAGCTGCTTCCACAACTTTGGTAATAACGGTTTTGGCTTCGTTTGGATTTTCCTCAAGCCATTGGTTTAGGGATTCATTGACCAGACTTTCAACAACAGGACGAACCTCCGATGAGACAAGCTTGTCTTTGGTTTGGGACGAGAATTTCGGGTCAGGCACTTTCACAGAAAGCACACAGGTAAGGCCTTCACGACAATCATCACCAGAGAGGCTGATTTTCTCTTTTTTCAAAATACCGGATTTTTCCGCGTAGCCATTGACCTGACGGGTCAAAGCGCCACGAAAACCTGCAAGGTGTGTGCCTCCATCGCGCTGTGGAATGTTGTTAGTAAAGCACAAAACATTCTCGTGGTAGGAATCATTCCACCACAAAGCAACTTCTACCGTAATGCCATCGCGTTCGGATTTCAGATAGATCGGGTTTTCGATCAAAGCGTTTTTGGTTCGATCAAGATATTTGACGAACTCTTCAAGCCCGCCTTCGTAGTAGAGTTCGGTAGAGATTGCTTCCGCACTTCGATTATCCGTCAGCACAATTCGCGTGCCAGAGTTTAGGAATGCCAGTTCGCGTAAACGCTTTTCTAGCGTCTTGAAATCAAACTCAACCATAGTGAAAGTTTCAGCCGATGGCATAAATGTCACCTCGGTGCCGGAATAACCTTCTGCGTCACCGGTTACTTCTAGCGGTGCATCAGAAACGCCATGGGTAAAGGTAACCTCATGCCATTTGCCGTCGCGAGCAATGCGCAACTTCAAAGAAACTGAAAGGGCGTTTACAACCGAAACACCAACTCCGTGCAATCCGCCAGAAACCTTATAGGAATTCTGGTCAAATTTACCACCTGCGTGCAATTGGGTCATGATAACCTCAGCAGCAGAAATCCCTTCTTCGGCATGAATATCAACTGGGATACCGCGACCATTATCAGTAACCGTCACAGAACCGTCCGGGTTTAATGTCACGGTTACGCGGTCAGCATGTCCAGCAAGAACCTCGTCAATTCCGTTATCGACAACCTCATAGACCATGTGATGCAGGCCTGATCCGTCATCCGTATCACCGATATACATGCCAGGGCGTTTGCGCACCGCATCCAGTCCTTTAAGAACTTTAATGGAATCCGCGCCGTATTCTTCCGGGTTGCCTGAATTTTCTTCAGGAACTTCAGGAGTATCTGTCATGTTTCGCCTAACTTTGTGCCGCCCCGTGCGGCAAGTCGAATCGGGATTGAGCGCCCATAGAATATATAAGGTGTTTTGATAGGAAATCCAAACTCTAGCAGTGGATATCAGCGGTTCTGCTGGGGTTGTTTTGTCCTGAGCAGATAGAGGCAAAACCGCACATGGAAACTGCGCAGTCAGGCTCCTATATCTTTATAGTACAAGGAGCATGCCATGGACACCCGACCGGCTAACTTTATACCGCCTGCACCCATCCCGCGAACGACCCCGCCAAACCTCTTGAAGATGCTTTGGATTGTCTACAATAACCCGATCGAACTATGGGGTGCGCATTCCTATCGTGAGCCGTATGTGTATGTTCCGTCTGGCATTGGTGGTCCTTTGTTAGTGGCAAATGATCCGAAGCTAATCCGCTTGATATTGGTTGAGAAATCCAAATCCTTCAAACTCGCCAAGACCCGACAGATTGTTTTACGTCCGATTTTGCAAGATGGATTGCTCACCGCAGAAAACCCGACATGGAAGCGTTCGCGCAAGGCAATGGCGCCCGTATTTACACCGAAGCACATTCACGGATTTGCGGAAGGTATGCATCGGGTAACGGACGAGTATGTCGAGAAATACGCGCAAGCTGGCAGCACCCATGAAATGGCAAAGGACATGACTGAACTGACCTTCCATGTTCTTTCTGAAACTCTTTTCAGTGGCGAGATTGAGGGTGATCCAAAAGAGTTTGAAGAAAAGATCGAACGCCTGTTCGAAACGGTCGGTCGTGTGGACCCGTTTGATATTCTCAATGTTCCTGAATGGGTGCCGCGCCCAAAACACTTCACAGGCAGGGGTGTGCTCAAATTCTTTAGAAAAATAGTTCGCAAAACAATCGATGTACGCGCACAAAAAATCGCCAAAGGTAGTGATGCGCCGGATGATTTCCTGACATTATTGCTACGTGCTGAAGGTCCGGATGGTTTAAGTCGTGAAGAAATTGAAGACAACGTCATCACGTTTATCGGGGCAGGTCATGAAACAACTGCCCGCGCACTTGGCTGGACATTGTATCTGCTGGCGCGCGCGCCTCACGAGAGAAGCAAGGTCGAGGAAGAGGCAAAACGGGTAACCGCTCAATATGACAATCCACTCGATTGGATTGATCAAATGCCCTACACGCGTGCCGCTTTTGAAGAGGCCATGCGTCTATATCCGCCGGCACCTGTGATCAGTCGGGAAGCGCTTGAAGATATTGAATGGGAAGACACGGTCATTACCAAAGGTTCACAGTGCCTCGTTATGCCTTGGACGTTGCACCGCCACAAAGTCTATTGGGACGAGCCGGAAGCCTTCAAGCCGTCGCGTTTCTTGCCGGAAAACCGGGACAAAATCGACAAATATCAGTATTTGCCATTTGGAGCAGGGCCAAGGGTTTGTATTGGTTCCAGCTTTGCCATTCAGGAAGCGATCATCATTCTGGGCGTGCTTCTTTCGCGCTACAGGTTTGATATGGCATCTGAGGCAAAAGAGCCTTGGCCGCTTCAACGACTGACCACTCAGCCACAAGGTGGATTGCATATGGTGGTAAATCCGCTATCTGAGTAGCTAAACCCAAATCGGAAAGTTAAATCATGCGTATTGATGCTATCAAGGTCGGTGAAAACCCGCCCGAAGATATAAACGTAATTGTTGAAGTCCCCTATGGCGGGGAGCCTGTGAAATATGAAATGGACAAAGAGGCCGGCACAATGATCGTCGACCGCATTCTTTATACGTCCATGCGCTATCCCGGTAATTACGGGTTTGTGCCACATACGCTTTCTGACGATGGCGATCCCATTGATGTGCTAATCGCCAATAAGCGTCCGTTAATCCCAGGTGCTGTTATCAACTGCAAGCCTGTTGGTATTCTGCATATGACGGATGAAGCTGGCGGCGATGAAAAACTTGTTGCCGTACCTTCGGCGCATATTTCTGCAATGTATAAAGATGTAAACACGCTGGACGATCTACCTAAATTGCTGGTCGATCAAATCGCGCACTTTTTCCAACGCTATAAAGACCTTGAAGATGGCAAGTGGGTAAACATTGATCGGTGGGGTGATGCGGAAGAAGCAAAAGCCGCCATCATGAAATCACTCGTTTAGAATCTAAAATTTCAACAACCATCAAGCGCGTATAGTGAAATCTATACGCGCTTTTCTATTGCATCCCATACAAGTGCGGCAATGTCGGTGCCGGAGAAGTTTTTCACTTCGCGAATGCCGGTCGGGGATGTCACGTTGATCTCGGTCATGTAGTCACCGATCACATCAATTCCAACAAATATAAAATCCTGCTCTTGGAGAACAGGCTTGATGCGTTCGCAGATTTCTTGTTCGCGTTTGGTGAGTTCCGAATGCTCGGCGCGTCCGCCCACATGCATGTTGGAACGTGCGTCAGTGGGAGCGGGCACGCGGTTAATCGCGCCAACAGGTTCCCCATCCACAAGGATGATCCGCTTATCGCCGCCGCGCACTTCTTTAAGGTAGCGCTGGGCGATGAGGGGTTCACGAAACTGCTGGTCAAACATTTCCAGTAAGGACGTAAAGTTCATATCTGACTCAGACAATAAAAAAACGCCTGCGCCTCCATTTCCGTAAAGCGGCTTGATAATGATATCGCCCATTTCTTTACGAAAATCTGCAATCGCCTGAAAGTCACGTGTAATAAGCGTTTCCGGCATCAAATCAGCAAACTCTGTTACCAGAATTTTCTCTGGTGCATTCCTGACAGACGCAGGGTCATTCACAACCAGTGTTTCTGGGTGAATGCGCTCTAGAATATGAGTGGTCGTAATATAAGCCATGTCAAACGGCGGGTCTTGGCGAAGTAAGACAACATCGAGATCAGCCAAATTTGTGTCGACCGGTTCACCAAGCGTGTAGTGATCGCCTTCCTTGTCGCGCAGGGACATTTCTTCAATTTGAGCACGTACGATGCCATCGCGTAATTGGAGGCGGTTGGGCTCCCAATGATAGAGCGTGTGCCCACGGTTTTGCGCTTCCATGCCAAGTGCAAAGGTTGAATCCCCATCAATATGAATGGTGGAAACGTGATCCATCTGGATGCCGACTTTAAGGGACATGGTTTAACTCCGAATGATAAGCAATGTTTATGTATGGATGGCTTTGACCAAGTGCAATGTAAATATGAGTAACGCAAATAAGTGTGATCTTAAAATGCGTCTTTGAAATGGGAAGGCCACTTCTTCGGGCAGATCGCGATGATATCAAATCTGATGGATAAGCGCTCAGCATTGCGCTGTTTGCCAAGCCACAGGTCGGCGCTGTTATGAATGCGATGTTGAGCAGTTGCTGTAACAGAATCGACGGCTTCCTGAACGGTTCTTCGCGCTTTTACTTCAACCATTGCAACCAGATCACCCTTTGTGGCGATAATATCGATTTCACCCAGTTTGGTTTTGAACCGTTTGGCGAGGATCCGGTAGCCTTTTAAACGCAAATATAATGCGGCGAGTGTTTCTGCGCGATGGCCACGCTTCTCGGCTTGTTTGCGATTGCCTTGGCGAACGTTGCTCACTGCTCATCCTTGAGCGATAGGGCAAGTTGATAGAGGTCACGCTTTGGCAATCCAGTTAGGGTCGCGGCTTCACTTGCAGCAGCACTCACAGAATGAAGTTTCATCAGGTCACGCAATAGGGTTGTCGGGTCTTGTTTCGGTTGGTCTTGTGCGGGAGCAACCAGTAAGACAATCTCACCCTTGATAGTTCTCTCACTAAATTCTCCACGTAACTCTGCTAAAGACGTGGTTACAATTTCCTCATGCATTTTGGTAAGTTCGCGGGCCACGCATGCTTGACGGTCTTCACCAAAAACCATGATCATATCATCAAGGGTTTTTAGTAGCCGATTGGGACTTTCAAAAAAAATATTGGTGGAGGCCAGATTTGCAGTTGCCTTAAGTGCGGACTGTCGTGCGGCTTGTTTCGTGGGAAGAAATCCAAAAAAACACCAGCTTGACGCGGGCAAACCACTTGCAACCAATGCACAAAGGGGCGCGGATGCACCGGGAAGCGGAACAACCGATATCCCGTTTTCACGCGCACTTTCTACCAAACGAAATCCGGGGTCAGAAACAATTGGCGTGCCTGCGTCACTTACCAGAACCACCACTTTACCGGAGTTCACAGCATCTAATATTTTTGGTCCAGCACTCTCTGCGTTATGTTCATGATAGGCGATTGTGCGAACTGAGATCGCAAAATGTTTGAGAAGCTTTCCGGTTACCCGCGTGTCTTCACAGGCAATAAGATCAGCGCCAGCTAGGGTTTCAAGGGTCCGAAGGGTGATGTCACCCAGATTGCCAATAGGGGTTGCTGCGATGTAAAGCGCAGGCTCAATATGGTGCGTAGGAAACGTTTGTCCTTTCAACACAAATTGAGATATGACGACCCCCTGTTTCAGGGCTTCAACCCTTAGCTGTATTTTCGGCGCAATTGAATGCCAAAAAATGAATAGTAGAGAGTGGGTTGAAAAACAACATTACGTAACGTAAGAAATGAATGCCTTGATATGGGGTTTATGTTCAAGCTTGTGTGATGATAAGATCATTGGAATCGCCAAATTTTTTGGTTGTGGAATATGGGGTAAGTTATGAGTTTCCTTTTCGCAGTAGCTAAAAAGCTGCGTATAGCATCGTCGATATGTATCGGTGCTGCTTTAGTCGCCTGTACGGGTACCGATAGCGCAATCCGAAACGGGTTGCCTGAAGTCACCCAAACAGGCCAGCAAGCACGTGTGCTTACGCCCAATCCAAAAGGCGAAGTGATCGGCAATGGTAATGTCCGTGTTTCACTATTGGTCCCAACCAGTATTCCAGGTGGAGCAGCCGCAGTTGCCAAAGAACTGCGTAACGGTGCAGCGATGGCCATGACCGATTTTGGCCAGAACCGTATTCAGCTTGTGATTAAAGACACGCAAGGACAAGCGGCTCCCGCTCAAAATGCAGCTGGCGAAGCGGTTGCTGAGGGCAGTTCTCTTATTCTTGGTCCGCTCTTTGCTGCCAATGTAAGTGCGGCATCAGGTACTGCCCAACCTGCAAATATTCCAATTTTGGCATTCTCAACTGATACGTCTGTTGCGCGTCGCGGTGTTTATCTGTTTTCCTATACGCCACAGGCTGATACCAGCCGCATGATCCGTTATGCAGCGTCAATTGGTAGACGTTCTATTGCCGCAATTCTGCCAATGAACCCTGAGGGCAATCTTCGCGAGCGCCTCGTTTTGCAAGAAGCAGGACGTGCGGGCATTGCAGCAACCATCATCAAATATCAGCGTTCCCCACAAGGCATTGAGAAGGCAGTCGCAGAAGCAGTTCAAACGGTAGCAAGCGCCGATAGTATTTATATTCCAGAAGGTGGGCCTATTCCTGGATTGATCATGGCAGGCTTAAAGCGTAATGGCGCAAACCTGACAGGCAAACAAATTCTGGGCGCTGGTACATGGGAATCTGTAAAAGCGTCCGATCCAGCCTTGCAAGGCGCATTATATCCAGGCCGCGATGTATCGGCATTCAATGGGTTTGCAACGCGATATCAAGGCAAGTTTGGTGCGCGGCCAGGTGTTCAGGCAGCTCTTGCATATGATGCGGTTACCCTTGCGTCCGAGATGGTTCGCATCAATGGTGCAACCAATCCGTATCCACAATCTGCACTTGAAGCCAATCGCGGGTTCAAAGGCGTGAATGGTGCATTCCGCATTCAGTCCAACGGAATTACCCAGCGCGGACTCGCAATCTATAAGATTGATGGTGGTCAGGGCCGATTGTTGGAACCTGCAGTTTCTAGTTTTTCCGGCAGCTAGAGCGTGTCTGACTTGGATTGCATCGATTTGATGGGTTGGATTTTTGATTTCAGCTAGGAAAATACCGTTTGAACTTGGTCCTTTACACCCTGCCTGCGTTGCGTCCCGCTTGCGGTATCTAGAAAGCCAGGCTCAGGCTACTCTTAAAGAGGCATCCGGTCTGTCAGGTTTGCTGCCAGATCGGCAACCACTGCGTCCAGCACTAAAAACCCTTCAGGTGTAGCTTTCAAATTTCCGTTTGATGCCGTTTCCAGCAGCCCTAAACGGTTCAAAAATTCAACCTGTTCCGGATTGATTGCGCGTCCACTCATGCTTTCATATTTCTCAGGTTGAATGCCTTCCTCCAATCGCAGACCCATGAGCAAATATTCATCGGCACGCTCATCTGCGAGTAGGGGTGTTCGTTCTTCTACACCATGCCCCTTCGTCATGGAATGTTGCCACCATTCCTCAGGGTTTTTGAAGGTTGAGGTTGCAACGCATCCCTCGTTTGTGGTGATGCGACCATGCGCACCGGGGCCAATGCCTGCATAATCACCGCCGCGCCAATAAACCAGATTATGCTGGCATTCCTGTTCGGGCTGCGCATGATTGGAAATCTCATAAGTATGAAATCCTGCGTCTTTGGTAATTGCCTGCGTGAGTTCATAAAGTTCAGCAGAGCGGTCTTCTTCCAGAGTTTCTATCTTGCCACGTTTGAATAGATCAAAAAAGCGCGTACCTTGTTCAATCGTAAGTTGGTAAAGGGACAAATGCCCAGCTGATAAATCAATCGCCTCGCGTAACTCTTGTTCCCAATCCGTTGCGGTTTGTTTGGGCCTTGCGTAAATCAGGTCAAAGGACATGCGATCAAAAATTGACTGCGCTGTTGCAATCGCATCAATGGCTTCTCGCGCAGAATGTGTACGCCCGAAAAACGCAAGCTCATCGTCGCGCAAGGACTGGATACCCAATGAAACGCGGTTCACGCCGGCCTCCCGAAATCCGCGAAACCGTTCTGCTTCTACACTAGTGGGATTTGCTTCCAGTGAAATTTCTGCCGTTTCAGCGATCGTCCAATGTTTGCCGATTTCGTTGAGAATATGATCAACAGTCGCTGGCTCCATTAGGGATGGGGTTCCACCCCCAAAGAAAATACTGCCAACGGTTCGATTGGGTGCCATTGCTGCCATATGTGCGATTTCACGATCATAGGCTTTGACAAATTCCTGCTGGTCCACGCCATTGTGGCGTACATGGCTGTTGAAATCACAATAGGGGCACTTTGCCTTACAGAAGGGCCAATGAACGTAAACGCCAAATGTATTGGATAACGGGTTTGCCATCAAACGACCCTTTTACTTCAAGCGGTCTGTTTGAGGCAGGTACGAGCCAGAAGTGCAAACGCACGGGCGCGATGAGACAGGCCGTCTTTATCGCTATTCATATCCCAACCATGTTTTTCTTCTGCGGTCATTTCGCCGAATGTGCGTTCATGGCCATGTGGTTTGAAAATCGGATCATACCCAAATCCGGCATCGCCCACGGGAGGCCAAACAATCTCGCCTTCAACTTCACCACGAAAATATTCAACGTGTTTGTCGGGCCAAGCAAGACATAGAACCGCTACAAATTTAGCGCCACGGCTGGAGGGTTCAGTTGCACCAACGCGATCAAGTGCCGTTGAAACTTTCTCCATCGCCATATAAAAGTCGCGGCCAGAACCATCTTCTTTTTCTGCCCAGTCTGCAGTGTACACGCCCGGCGCATTTTCCAAAGCGTTTACGCAAAGACCGGAATCATCAGCCAGAGCAGGAAGCCCTGTAGCTTGAGCTGCTGAGTGAGCCTTGATTGCAGCGTTTTCTTCAAACGTTGTGCCCGTTTCTTCAGGTTCGCGAAGACCCAGCTCCGCCGCTGACTTTGCATTAAAGCCAAACGGGCGGATAAGATCATTGATCTCCCGCACCTTTCCTTCATTGTGGCTTGCGACCACAATTTCACGAGCATCAAGTTTGCGCATTAGCCACTCATATTTTGCATGTCGACAAGCTTGTCAATCCCGTCCGTTGCAAGATCAAGAAGCGCGTTAAATTCATCACGGCTGAACGGGGCTTCTTCTGCAGTGCCTTGAATTTCCACAATGCCGCCAGTTCCTGTCATCACGAAGTTTGCATCGGTTTCCGCGTCAGAATCTTCTGCATAATCCAGATCAAGAACAGGAGTGCCTTTATAAATACCACACGAAATTGCTGCAACATTATCGGTAAGCACCTTGTCGGACACCATGTCGCGTGCCTTCATCCACTCAATGCAATCGCGCAAGGCAATAAATCCACCGGTGATGGATGCAGTACGTGTACCACCGTCTGCCTGTAGGACATCGCAATCCACAGTGATTTGGCGTTCGCCCAATTCTTTCATGTCGACAACCGCGCGAAGTGAACGGCCGATAAGGCGTTGAATTTCGGAGGTGCGGCCGGATTGTTTGCCTGCCGATGCTTCACGGCGCATACGGCCATGCGTAGAACGCGGTAACATGCCGTATTCTGCGGTGACCCAACCCGTACCACCACCACGTAACCATGGTGGAACGCGCTCTTCCAGGCTTGCTGTACACAATACATGTGTGTCGCCAAACTTGATAAGGCACGAGCCTTCTGCATGTTTGGCAAAGCCGCGTTCTATGGTGACAGCACGCATTTCATTTACTGCGCGTTTTGATGGCCGCATTCGAAACTCTCCTGATTTGGTTCTAGCATCTTCTAAACCGTTACAAGAGCGTTGGCAAAGCCGATATTTGTCCCTACATTCAGATGTGAAGATTTAACTCATATCTGGGTCTGATGAACAAACCGATTGGCAAAATACCTGACAATGATAGCCCGCTGCAGGAACTCGACCAGCGGTCGCGCGATATCTTTCGTCATATCGTTGATAACTATCTGCATACGGGAGATCGCACAGGCTCGCGCACGCTCTCGCAACAGTTGAAAACCAGTATCTCGCCAGCAACCATTCGTAATGTGATGGCCGATCTGGAAATGCTGGGCCTGATCTACGCACCCCATACGAGTGCCGGGAGAATGCCCACGGATATCGGCTTGCGGTTCTTTGTCGATAGTTTCATGGAACTGGGCAACCTCAGCACATCCGAGCGCAGTTCAATCGATACCCAGATGAAGGCAGTTTCGAGTGAGAAAACCTTTGATAATGTGCTGACGGAAGCCAGCCAGCTTTTATCGGGCCTGTCGCGCACGGCGGGCTTGGTCGTAACGACCAAAGCCGACCTTCGATTAAAACATATCGAGTTTATCCGTCTTGAACCCACAAAAGCGCTTGCAGTTATCGTGGGTGAAAATGGTTCGGTTGAAAACCGTATTCTGACCCTGCCGCCGGGAACAACCGCTTCAACGCTGATTGAAGCGGCAAATTTCATCAACGCGAAAATTGCCGGCCATACGATTGTTGAGGCAAACAAGCTTTTGTCCAGCATGCAGGAATTAACCCGCAACGAACTGGACAGCTTGAGCCAAAAACTGGTGAGTGCAGGCATCGCAACCTGGGCAGGCACAAGCGATGGTCAGCCCGGACAGCTCATCATTTCAGGCCATGCAAACCTGTTGGAAGACCTTGAAGCAAGTGAAGACCTTGATCGTGTGCGCCAGCTTTTTGGTGAGTTGGAAGCCAAAGACAATTTCATGAAATTGCTTGAACTTACCGAGACCGGAGACGGGGTGAGGATTTTCATTGGCTCAGAAAACAAATTGTTCTCCCTGTCCGGTTCGTCGGTGATTGTTGCACCGTATCGTGATAATGCGCAGAAAGTAGTGGGAGCCTTGGGGATTATCGGTCCAACCCGGCTAAATTACTCGCGTCTTGTACCCATGGTGGACTACACAGCAAATGTGATCAGCAGAATATTGCAATAGTCTGTATGCTACCCCTTGATTTTTGTGTCCCAAACCCTGATATGCAGAACAACTTCAGGTATTTCTTAGGAATTTGATTGATGAGCGACGAAAACGAGCATCAAGATGATACGGTTGAAAACAAGGCAAAAACGATTGCCGAAGAGTATCAATCTATGAGCGAAGACGAACTTCTTGATGCAATTGCATCTGGAGAGATCGAAGAAGGTGCGGGAGGGTTTGCTAATCCTCTGGAGGCGCTTGCGGCTGAAAATTCCCAACAGGAAGCTGAAATCAGCCAGTTGAAAGATCAAATGCTTCGCACAGCTGCAGAAATGGAAAACCTGCGCCGCCGCACTCAAAAAGAAGTTGCAGACGCGCGCGATTTTTCGATTTCAAAGTTTGCGCGTGACATGCTTGGAGTTGCGGATAACCTGCGCCGCGCTTTGGACCATATTCCTGAGGAAGAAAAATCCCAGCCGGGCATCAAGACGCTTTCAGAGGGCGTTGAAATGACCGAACGCGAATTGCTGAGTGCGCTTGAGAAAAACGGTGTGAAGATGATCAACCCTGAAGGCCAGAAGTTTGATCCAAACTTCCATCAGGCGATGTTTGAAGTACCGAACACAGAAGTACCCAACAACACATGTGTGCAAGTGGTGCAAGTGGGTTATGTGATTGGCGAGCGCATGTTGCGCCCTGCCATGGTCGGTGTGTCAAAAGGTGGCCCTAAACAGGCAGCCGCTCCTGAAGGGGAGCAAGACCCGTCAAGCGGCGCGTGATCGCCCAACTTTTTTCGCTGGTTTTTTAACCGACTTACGGTTTGGTATCGGGTGCTGCTGTGTGCGACTTGCAAGGCGTCTCACATGCAGCATATCAACAAACGCGCTGAACAGGCCCCGCATGACGGAGTGTTTGTAGGGGAAGATATCAACCGGATCCATGTCATGGACGATCAACGCGTTGTCTGCCTCAAAGACAATCAGTTTCCCATCGCGGGTTTCAGCACAATCTATGCCAAAATAATCCAGTCTAACGGATGAACAAATCTGCTCGAAACGGTCTGCATGACGCATTGCAAAGTCCTGATCAAAATCAAGCATGAACGTTTTTTCTTCTGCGCGTTTATCGGGATCACGGTCCATGCCTGCATTCAAGTACCAAAGCTTCCATTGCTTCGCGATTGCCATATGAACTGGGAACGGCTTGCCATCAATGAAGACAATCCGGTATTTGCGAAACTGTCCGTCTCCACTGCGATAATCCAAGAATGGCGATAGGAAAAACTCTTCACCACCCCATTTCGTTAAATAGGTTGCAAGTTCGGAATTACTTTGAACAACATCAAGACCTAATCCCGCATGCGAGCCAACAGGCCGGATAACAATCGGATAGTCCAGATAGTTCAGTCCGGTATTGGCAATGTCACTGTTGCAAAGTTCGTCTGTCAGTATGGCACGCGACTTTCGATGTGTCTCACCGATTACAACGCCATCAAGACCGGATAGTTTTTTGCAAAGCTGATCGCGCTCCAGCTCTTTTATGCGTGCCGGATCATTCATGATGCTGGTGGGCCAGCTATGTGATAGTTGCTCGATTTCTTCCAAATATTGCAACGTAGGGCCGCTATCGCCTGGCGCGACCACAAAGGCAATGTCATGGTCAGGCAACGGGTCTGGCAGCGGCATCCCTGGGATGACAAACAGTGTGAGCAATTCAACGTCTGACCCTTCCAGCAGAAAATCGACTGGTAGATTACCTCCCATATTGATTGGAGAGGCTAATGCCAGAACACGCATTCTGGTTTTGATGTCAGTTTTGGTTCGAAAGACTTGCGCTTTGGAAAACGCATTCATCCGGTAATTATGCGCAAGCTTATGATTGCCGCGAATTTCCTCAAGCCCGGAAAGATCATGTAGTAATCCTGCATCTTCGGGATTTTGTAGGCTCTGAATTGTTAAATCTGCGCCAATCTCATTGAGGTTTGCTTTTTCAAATGCTTTGCGTGCAAGCCACGCGGCGCCACGTCTGTCGTAGATTTGCTTAACTTTTTGATCTGCCATTGCTGTCTCCGGCTGTGGAACGCCCATGAGCAAGACAGGGATCATCAAGAGTGTTTAACCCAAAGATGAGGGACGCGGGTTTATTTCCTGTGTCAGTGCAAAACATTGCACTTAAGCTAAATAATGCTTGTTGAAGCTGGTGTGGCGCTGACGGAATGACTTGGCATAAAGCCTAAAACCGCATATCCACGCATTATCTAATCACCCATTTTCATGGCCCCAAGACCTGATGAAGCCTAAAAACCTAAAGCTTGAAGAACTGATTGATGCAGATCATTTGCGCCTGCAATTGACGGCGCTCACAAATGATTCAGGCAATGATGGCTCGTCGCCAAAAATCCGAAGTCAGGTTTTGGAGATTTTGAAAAACGCATCCAGTGCCGGCCGCGCCAAGACGCAAGATCTGCTGATGAAGGATGGGGATGGCACCGCCTGCGCGCGGCGTATCTCTCATATCCAAGATGAGTTGATCCGTGTGATTTACGACTTTGCAGTCTCACATGTGTATCGCGCACAAAATGCGTCTGTTGCAGAACAAATCGCAATCACGGCAGTCGGCGGCTATGGACGCGGAACGTTAGCCCCTGGTTCCGATATCGATTTGCTGTTTGTGCTTCCCTACAAGCAAACTGCTTGGGGTGAGCAAGTGGTTGAATATATCCTCTATATGCTTTGGGACATGGGTTTTAAGGTAGGCCACGCGACTCGCAATATTGATGAATGTGTGCGTTTGTCCGGCGAAGATATGACCATCCGTACATCGATTCTGGAAGTCCGATTTTTACACGGTACAGAAGAATTATACCAAACCTTGTCTCAACGCTTTAGCGATGAAGTGGTGGCGAAAGGTGCCGAGGATTTCATCGGCGCTAAACTTGCTGAACGTGATGAGCGTCATCAAAAATCGGGTGAATCCCGTTACCGCGTTGAGCCGAATGTAAAAGACGGTAAAGGCGGGCTGCGTGACCTGCATACATTGTTTTGGATTGGCAAGTATTTCCACAATAAAGAACGTACCCATGATCTGGTAGACACGGGCATGTTCACGGAAAAAGAATATCGCGTTTATCGCAAGGCCGAAAAGTTCCTATGGACTGTGCGGTGTCACATGCACTTTCTGACAGGTAGGGCTGAAGAGCGCTTGTCCTTCGATATTCAAAGGGAAATATCAAATCGTCTGAACTATGTTCAGCGCGGTGGTCTATCCGGCGTTGAGCGGTTTATGAAACACTACTTCCTTGTAGCAAAAGAAGTGGGTGACCTCACCTTGATCGCCTGTGCAAAGCTGGAAGAAGAAGAGGCAAAAGAAGTCACAGGCCTGAACAGGTTTTTCAAATCAGTGGTTCAGCGCAAGAGAAAAATTCGGGGTACGGATGTGTTCCTTGAGGATAGGGGCCGTATCAATGTGCGCGATGAAAACGTCTTCAAAGAAGACCCGCTAAACCTGATCCGGTTCTATCAATTTGCAGAAAAGTCCTCACTGGATTTTCACCCCGAAGCGCTGGCGCTTCTTTCCAAGTCATTGTCTCTTGTTGGGCCTGAATTGCGAAAAAGCAAAGAGGCTAATGCGATCTTTATCAAATTACTCACCCATTCAAATGGTCCTGAGCGAATGCTGCGGCGCATGAACGAGACAGGCTTTCTGGGTAAGTTCATTCCTGCGTTCGGCAAAGTCATCGCGATGATGCAATTCAATATGTATCACCACTACACGGTAGATGAGCATTTAATCCGCTCGATTGGCGCGCTTGCCGGAATCGAAAATGGAACGCTTGCAGATGAGCATCCCCTTTCTACTGATCTACTGCCTGCAATTGACGATCGAACAGTTCTGTATGTGGCGCTTTTATTGCACGATATAGCCAAGGGCCGGAAGGAAGATCATTCCATTGCGGGTGAGCGGGTTGCCCGTCAACTATGCCCGCGGCTTGGTCTTGATAAACAGCAAACAGATTTGGTTGCTTGGCTGATTCGTGAGCACCTCACCATGAGTACAATCGCCCAATCGCGGGATTTGTCCGACCGTAAAACCATTCAGGATTTTGCTGCCGTGGTGCAGGAAGTTGACCGGATGCGTTACCTTCTTGTTTTGACAGTATGTGACATCCGCGCTGTGGGGCCGGGGGTTTGGAACGGTTGGAAAGGCCAGTTACTACGCACGTTATATTATGAAACAGAGCTCATGCTAAACGGCGGCTTTTCCAAAGTGCCGTTGAACGCACGCATCATGGCTGCGCGCGAAGAATTGAAGTCCAACTTGGTAGACTGGCCTGAACAGGAAGCTGACAAGTTTATAGCGCTTCTTTATCCAGCCTATATTTTATCAACTGAACTCACCGCTCAAGTCCGCCATCTGGAGTTACTTCGAGAAGTCGATGACAACCGTAAACAATTGGCGACTTCAATTCATACGATGGAGTTTGAAGGCATCACAGAGATTACAGTGGTTGCTCCTGACCACCCAAGATTGCTGTCTATTATTGCAGGCGCATGTGCGGCTGCTGGGGGCAATATTGTTGATGCACAAATTCATACCACCGTTGATGGACGTGCGCTTGATTCTATTTTCATCCGCCGTGAATATGATCGTGATGAAGATGAAATACGCCGTGCTGGTCGCGTCGGTAAAATGATTGAGGAAGTGCTTTCCGGTCAAAGCAAATTACCAGAAATCATTTCCAGAAATAAATTGGGAAGATCCCGTCAAAAGGCATTTTCGATTACGCCCAATGTTTCCATCAATAATGACTTTTCGGAAACCTTCACTGTCGTCGAGATAGAAGGTCTGGATCGTCCAGGTCTGTTGTCTGAACTCACCGCAGCCTTGGCGGATTTGAACTTGGATATTGGTTCAGCCCATGTGGTTACGTTTGGTGAAAAAGCAAACGACAG
This sequence comes from uncultured Rhizobiaceae bacterium, assembly GCA_964514045.1. Lineage (GTDB taxonomy): Bacteria > Pseudomonadota > Alphaproteobacteria > Rhizobiales > Rhizobiaceae > JAALLB01. The sequence goes on from CAZEPF010000017.1 coordinate 16,151, forward strand.
TTTTTATGTTCGCGATCTTGTTGGTCATAAAATTGAAAGCCCTGCACGTATCCGAAAAATCAGGGATCGTCTGCTTGAGGTGATGGCGCCTGCAAAACAAAAAGAAGCTGCGCAATGAGCCTGTTCAAGAAATTTGCGTCTGTTGGTGGTGCAACCATGGCAAGCCGCGTTCTGGGCTTTGTTCGGGAAGCATTGATCGCCGCTTACTTGGGCGCAGGGCCTGTGGCGGATGCGTTTTACGCAGCGTTCAGGTTTCCGAACCTATTCCGTCGTTTATTTGCAGAAGGCGCGTTTAACAGTGCATTCGTTCCTCTTTTTGCAAAAGAGTTAGAGACAGGTGGCCGCGAAGCAGCGCGCGAGTTTGCCGAGAAGATTTTGTCTGTTCTTTTGCTGGTTTTGTTACTCTTGTCTGCTCTCGCAATGATCTTCATGCCGTATCTTGTGGGTACGATTATTGCTCCACGCTTTATAGAAGATCCCGAAAAATTTGAACTGACGGTGTTTCTCACGCGCATTATGTTTCCCTACCTTGCTGCTATGTCACTGGTGGCAATGTTGTCAGGCATATTGAACGCATTTCGCAAATATTTCTTGGCCGCCTTTGCGCCAGTCCTTCTAAACATAGTTCTGGTCGGCGTTTTATTGTTCGCCGGATCAAATGAATTTTCTTCTCGCAATATCGGTATTGCGATGGGATGGGGGGTGTTTGCCTCTGGATTTTTACAACTTGGATTTCTGGCCTATGGTGTTCGAAAAGAGGGCTTCCCGATCTCTCTGCGTTTGCCGAAGCTTTCCCCGCCCGTTAAGCGATTATTGGTATTGGCACTGCCAACCGCAATCGCAGGCGGCATCACGCAGATCAATCTACTGGTTGGGCAGATCATTGCGTCTGCACAAAGCGGTGCAATTGCCATTATGAATTATGCCGATCGGCTGATGCAATTACCACTGGGTATTATTGGCATCTCTATAGGTGTCGTCTTACTGCCTGAACTAACGAGAGCGCTGGCCGCCCAAAACCGTGATGAAGCAATGGTGCTTCAAAACCGTAGTCTTGAATTTGGTATCGGGCTAACGCTACCAGCAGCCGTTGGGCTCTTCATGATCCCTGACCCCTTGGTTGCATTGATCTTTGAGCGGGGGGCATTCACCCGAGAGACAACAGAAATCACGGCAAATGTACTGGCTGCGTTCGCTTTGGGGCTTCCTTCTTTCGTGCTGATCAAAATTTTCCAACCCTCATTTTATGCACGTCAGGACATGCGCACGCCGATGTGGTTTTCTGGCGCAAACGCGATCTGCAATATTATCATGAGCCTTTTGCTTTTCCCAATTTATGGCGTGGTGGGACTTGCGATTGCAACCAGCATTGCCGGATGGCTCAACGCACTCTTGCTAGCATTTGTGCTGGTTTCAGGAAGCCATATGGTGATTGCGCGTAGGACGTTGCGCAACCTTGGTTTGATTATCTTTGCCTGTGCTGCCATGGCAGGGGTCTTGTACGGTGGTAGTCATTTCATGGGGTCAGGCTTGCTGGATGCAGGTCTGTTCGCGCGTATTGGCATGATCAGTCTGCTGATAGCATTTGCTTCCATCGTTTATTTTGCGCTGGTGATACTGACAGGCGCAATTCCTCGTCAGCAATTATTGAAAATGTTTAGACGCAGGTGACCCCTTGCGCTGATTGTGCCCATCCGTCATAACCCGCTTAAACATACTCTCGGGAAATTTTGAAATGACACAGCCCACCAATCGGGTCTTTTCAGGCGTGCAGCCCACAGGCAATCTTCACCTTGGAAACTATCTTGGCGCAATCCGTAAATTTGTAGCGATGCAAGACAGCCACGAATGTATTTATTGCGTGGTTGATCTTCATGCGATTACCGCTGATCTGGTGCAGGATAATCTGAAAAAGCAGACCCGCGAAATTGCGGCAGCTTTTATTGCTTCTGGCATCGATCCGGAAAAGAACATTGTCTTTAACCAATCGCAAGTTCGCGAACATTCAGAATTAGCATGGCTGTTTAATTGCGTTGCGCGTATGGGCTGGTTGAACCGCATGACGCAATTCAAAGATAAAGCTGGCAAGGATGCAGAAGCAGCCTCCGTTGGGCTGTTTGCCTACCCAAGTCTGATGGCCGCTGACATTCTTCTCTATCGTGCAACCCACGTTCCGGTTGGTGATGATCAGAAACAACATCTGGAACTAACCCGTGATATTGCTTCCAAGTTCAACCACGACTTTGTCAAGCGTATCAAAGAAACGGGTCATGGCGATGGATACTTCCCTATCACGGAGCCAATCATTGAAGGCCCTGCAACCCGCGTCATGTCTTTGCGCGATGGTGCTAGAAAAATGTCCAAGTCTGAGCCATCGGATATGTCGCGCATCAATTTGACTGATGATGCAGACGAGATCGCCAAGAAAATTCGCAAGGCAAAGACCGACCCTGAACCACTGCCCGAAAATGCGGCAGATTTGAAAGGACGGCCGGAAGCAGAAAATCTGATTGGCATATACGCGGCACTGAGTGAACGCACGCGAGATGATGTGGTTTCAGAATTTGCTGGCCAGCAATTTGGAGCATTCAAGCCTGCTTTGGCAGACTTGGCCGTTGAAAAGCTCTCTCCAATCAACTCTGAAATGCGCAAATTGATGGACGATCCGCAGTATGTGGACGGTATTTTGGAAAATGGTGCAAATCGCGCCCGTGAAATAGCACAGCAGACCATGAAAGAAGTTCGCCAGATTTTTGGCTTTCTTGGATAAACGCTCTGGTGTACTCTCGGTCGTCAACATGATGCGGGAAATTTTATGGTAAGTAAGCGGCGAATTCACGAGGAAGGCCACAAGCGCAAATTCCTCTGTGTGATTGATTCTACAAATGAATGCGAGAAAGCGGTTCTGTATGCGGAGCGGCGGGCTACAAATTCCGGTGGTGCACTGGCGCTTCTTTATGTATCCGAGCCTGAGGATTTTCAGCACTGGATTGGTGTTGAAGAGATCATGAAGGCTGAAGGCCGCGAGCTTGGCGAGCAACAACTCAATAAATATGCTCATTTCTGCCGTGAACACGGTGCGATTGATCCTGAACTGATTTTTAGACAAGGACCAACAAAAGAGCAAATTCTTGAGCTCGTTGAAGAAGATCAGGATATTGCCCTATTGGTGCTTGCGGCAGGTGACGGGACTGAAGGGCCAGGTCCACTGGTGTCTTCACTTGGGGGGAGCGGAACGTCGTTTACAATCCCAGTGGTTGTGGTGCCATGTGAAATGACATTTGATGATATTGAAAGCGTAACCTAGGATTATCTGAATTGACTTGATTTGGACCCAATCAAGTCTTAGTTTATAACTATTCTAAACTGCAATCTCTGCTTGAAGTATCAAACTTCATAGAGGCAATGGAGTGACCTTATGTTTATCCAAACCGAAGCAACGCCCAATCCGGCAACTCTAAAATTCATACCTGGTATTCCGGTAATGCAGTCTGGTTCTGCAGATTTTCGCACACAAGCAGAAGCAGCAGCTTCCCCACTTGCAGAGCAATTGTTCAAAATTCCCGGCGTTGCTGGTGTTTTCTTTGGCTATGATTTTATTTCGGTCACCCGTGAAGGTGACGAGGAAAACGGTTTTGACTGGCAACATCTAAAGCCCGCTGTTCTCGGCACGATCATGGAGCATTTCGTAACGGGCAAACCTGTTATGCGTGATCAGGGTGAGCAAGAGCTGTCCGGAGAAGAAGACTTTGATCCAGCTGATCAGGAAATCGTCAACACGATTAAAGAACTGCTGGATACACGCGTTCGTCCGGCCGTTGCACAAGATGGTGGTGACATTACATTCCACGGGTTCCGTGATGGCACGGTGTTTTTACACATGAAAGGCGCTTGCGCCGGATGTCCATCCTCAACGGCCACACTAAAACACGGCATTCAAAACTTGCTGCGTCACTTCATACCAGAAGTGCAGGAAGTTCAACCCGTTGGGGTTATGCTCTAACAGTGGTTTTGCTTGCCATTGATACCTCCGCAAGCTGGTGTTCTGCGGCAGTTTATGAATGTAACAGCAAACAAGTGCTTGCTTCGCGATCTGACGAAATAGGCAGAGGCCATGCAGAAATTCTCATGGGCCAGATTGATGCCTGTCTTCATGAATGTGAGGTAGGCTACGCTGGTCTTGGTTGCCTTGCGGTGACGATTGGGCCGGGCAGTTTTACAGGTGTTCGGGTCGGCATGGCAGCCGCAAAAGGCTTGGGCCTATCGCTTTTAATTCCGATGGTTGGCATTTCAACGCTGGAGGCCGCAAAAGCCCGTGCAATTGAGTTGGGAGCCAAAGAGCCTGTGGCAGTTGCTTTGGATGCGCGGCGCAATGAAACTTATTTTCTTGGCCCCAATCAACCAGCACACACCAAGCCCATGCCTGAACTGGAAAACTGGTTGGTAGAACATAAAGGCCCTGTATGTGGTTCAGCACTTGCTCATGTAAGCGATAGTATCCGTAAACAGCTAAACATCATCCACGAAGAAGCACATACGCCGATTGATGTAATTGCCCGATTGGGTTCGCAAAAACAGTCCTCCCACAAAATGCCTGAACCGCTCTATTTGCGATCAGCGGATGCAAAAGTACAATCAGGCTTCGCCTTGCCACGCGCTGAGGCTTGATGATGGTTTTAGCAAAACTAAAGTCATTGATGGGCAATCAAGCAATCCATATTGCCGAGGCAAATATGGAAGATGTTGGCGCTGTTGCTGATATACATACCAACAGTTTTTCCAGAGGTTGGAGTGATGGGGATATCCGCCGGATGATTTCCAATCCCGATTATATTTGTCTGGTTGCCAAACAAAAAGGTAGCCCTGATAAGCCCTGCTATGGATTTTTACTTATGAGAACCGCACTGGATGAAGCAGAAATTATTAGTATTGCCATTGAAAAATCTGCGCGGCGCCGTGGTGTTGCGCAAAAATTGATTGAAGCCGGAATTTGGGAATTACGAAAGTCCGGCATCAAAAAGCTGTTCCTGGAAGTCGATGAGCTCAACAAAGCAGCTGTGGCGCTTTATCAGCGTTTATCGTTCAAGCAGATCGCTGAGCGCAAAGGGTATTACCCTTCCTCTGATAACAGCCAAACGAATGCGTCCTCAGCGCTTGTCATGCAACGCGATCTTGGCTAGATCAAACCCCAACTATAGTCAGGTTAAAACTCCGATGTCTCTCGAAGATCAATGTATAGCCAAAGGCCTGCGAATGACGGGCCAACGCCGCGTAATCGCGCAAGTGCTGGAAAACGCCCATGATCATCCTGATGTGGAAGACCTTTACTTGCGCGCTTCAAAAGTCGACTCGAATATCTCCATTGCCACAGTATACCGCACGGTAAAGCTGTTTGAAGAAACCGGAATTATCGAGCGCCACGAGTTTCGTGATGGCCGCGCACGATATGAGATCGTGCCAGAAGATCACCATGACCATTTGATTGATCTTAAGTCCGGCGATGTGATTGAATTTGCTAATGCAGAGATTGAGGCACTTCAAGAAAAGATCGCGCGCGAGCATGGTTATAAGCTGGTTGATCACCGCCTTGAACTCTATGGCGTGCCTTTGGATAAGGCCAAAGATTCCGAATGATCGCAACACTGCGCTTGTGGTTGATGCTTGGCATTATGCTGCCAATCACTCTTGTGTTAATGCCGATCCAATTCGTCGCCGTTAAACTTGATTTGAAACTCGCCCGTTGGCTTCCGGTTTATTGGCACAAAACCCTGTGCTGGATGATTGGGTTACAAATCAAGCCGATTGGTAAAGTGAACGACAAGCGTCCTTTAATGCTGGTTGCCAATCACCTGTCTTGGAGTGACATCATCATTCTAGGATCAATCGCTCCAGTGTGTTTCATTGCCAAACAAGAGGTCTCAACCACACTTTTTGCGGGGTGGCTTGCCAAATTACAGCGCACGATTTTTGTGGTGCGTGAGCAAAAACGCAAGTCCGGTGATCAGGCGCGAGAGATTTCGCAACGCTTGCTTACTGGTGATGTTGTTGTTCTTTTTGCAGAAGGCACAACAGGCGATGGAAATTATATCTTGGAGTTTAAGAGCACTTTATTTGCCGCTGCACAATTTGCCCTTGCCCATGAAGACATTGACGAGATCGCAATCCAGCCTGTTTCAATCGCCTATACACATCTGCAAGGGGTGAGGCTTGCACGGCGACAACGTGCACGTGCATCATGGCCGGGTGATCTTGAACTTGCACCCCACGCAACCGGATTCATGAAAGAATCTTCCTGGGATGTCGATGTCTCATTTGGCGAGCCTGTCATTTATGATGGTTCGCAAAAGAGGCGTGAGCTTGCGCGTTATTGCGAGACTACGATCAAGTGCTTGTATCATAAATCTGTCTATGGCCGCGACAATTGCACAAACCAGCGCGCATAGAAGCGGTTTTCTTTTTCATTAAAAACCGTTAAAACCTGCCCAAACTTAAACAGGCATCCCGACATGGAAAACGATCAGCAAGACCAAAAGAAGGTCTTTGTAAAAACCTATGGTTGTCAGATGAACGTCTATGATTCCGCGCGCATGAAAGACGCGCTGGAACATGACGGTTATGTTGCAACCCAATCTATGGAAGACGCCGATCTTGTCTTGCTGAACACGTGCCACATTCGTGAAAAAGCAGCTGAGAAAGTTTACTCAGATGTTGGCCGTATTCGCAAACTCAAAGAAGCGCGGGCAGAAACCAACCGTCCAATGCAGATCGGTGTAATGGGTTGCGTGGCGCAAGCAGAAGGTGCCGAGATCATGGCACGCGCGCCTGCCGTTGATATGGTGGCGGGTCCGCAAACCTATCACCGTTTAAGCGATATCGTACGGCGTGCCAGCATGGGTGAACGTCCTGTAGAGACCGAGTTCGAGATTGAAGAAAAATTTGAGCAAATGCCGTTGGCGACACCCAAACAGGTTCGCTCTCGTGGTGTTGCAGCATTCCTGACCGTACAAGAGGGCTGTGATAAATTCTGTACATTCTGCGTTGTGCCTTACACGCGCGGCGCAGAAGTATCACGCTCAGCAACGCAAATTATTGAAGAAGCAAAGTCGCTGATTGATGCCGGCGTGAAAGAGATCACGTTACTGGGCCAAAACGTCAATGCCTGGCGTGCGCAAGGCACAAGTGGAAGCGATATTGGCCTTGGTGAATTGCTGTATGAACTCTCTGAGATCAACGGGCTTGCTCGATTGCGCTACACGACCAGCCATCCTGTAGACATGGATGAAGACCTGATTGCTGCACACCGCGATCTGAAATGTCTGATGCCTTATCTGCATCTTCCGGTTCAGGCAGGCTCGGATCGAATTCTAAAAGCCATGAACCGCCACCACACAAAACAAGATTATCTGACTATCATCGAACGTATGCGCGAAGTGCGACCGGACATTGCAATTTCCGGTGACTTTATCGTCGGGTTTCCCGGTGAAACAGAAGCCGAGTTTGAAGAGACCTTGGACCTTGTGGAGAAGGTCGGATATTCCTCTGCTTACTCGTTTAATTATTCTGCGCGTCCCGGTACGCCGGGCGCTGATATGGGCGACCAGGTTCCGGAGAAAGAAAAGTCCGAGCGTTTGCAGAGGCTGCAAGCATTGCTTAATCGCCAGCAATTGGAATTCAATGAGAGTTTCATGGGTAAGACCATGGAAATTCTGCTGGAGAAAAAAGGCAAGCGCGAAGGCCAGTTGATCGGACGCTCACCCTGGCTTCAATCCGTGGTTGTGGATGAAGCTCTTGGCAAGCCCGGTGACTTGGTTCATGTTACGATAACAGATGCAGGTCCAAACAGCCTAAACGCAGTTGGTATATAAAGGGAGCCATGATTGAGTAAGTCAGGAAAGTCCGGCAAAAAGTCGCCGGATAAAAACAAGCCCAGTGCAGAAGCAGACCAGATCGCGCTTGGCTTCAAAGATAATCATCTGGCCTCACAACTCTTCGGACAATTTGACCAGCATCTTGCCATGCTTGAGCAGCAACTTGATATTGAAGCTGCAACGCGCGGCAATGAAGTTATTCTTAACGGCGAAAGCACGGCAATCCGGCAAGCAAAAGTAGCTCTCGAACACCTCTATAATCGGTTGGAGCAAGGTGACGAAATCGAGTCAGGAGACGTGGAAGGTGCAATCCGCATGGCCGCCGCTGATAACCAATTACAACTTCCTGCCATGGAAAAAGGCGGGATGCTTTCCATGGCCAAGATTGGCACGCGCAAGAAGGTCGTTCAGGCACGCACACCAACACAAGACGCGTATATCCGCTCGATGGATCGTGCTGAATTGGTGTTTGGTGTTGGTCCTGCGGGGACGGGTAAAACCTATCTTGCAGTTGCTCATGCGGCAGCACTTCTGGAGCGTGGCGCAATTGATCGCATTATCCTATCACGCCCTGCGGTTGAGGCGGGCGAGCGTTTAGGCTTCTTGCCTGGAGACATGAAAGAGAAAGTAGATCCATATCTGCGTCCTCTTTATGATGCGCTGTATGACATGATCCCGGGTGACAAGGTTGAACGTGCTATCCAGTCTGGTGTGATTGAAATTGCTCCACTTGCTTTCATGCGGGGCAGAACCCTATCGAATGCGGCCGTCATTCTGGATGAAGCACAGAACACAACGTCAATGCAGATGAAAATGTTCCTCACCCGTTTGGGCGAAAACTCGCGAATGATTGTGACGGGGGATCCAAGCCAGATTGACTTGCCGGGCGGAATGAAATCCGGACTGGTGGAGGCGCTTGATGTGTTAAACAAGATCAAAGGTGTTGCGACCATCCGTTTCAAGGCAGAAGATGTTGTCCGCCACCATCTTGTTGGAGAGATTGTTCGCGCCTACGATTCCGTTCATGGTAAAAAGAAATAACACGCATGGGCGTTCCCGCAATTGATATCAATTTTGCTGAGGATGCAGGGTCAGTTGATCTGGATATCGAGAAATTATCCCATCGTGCAATCGAAACAGCAATCGACATTGCTCAACTAAACCCGCATCCTGATAGCGAGTTAAGTCTGCTGATTTGCGGGGATGAAACCATTCGTGAGCTTAACGGGTCTTGGC
>CAZEPF010000018.1:0-4890 GCA_964514045.1 uncultured Rhizobiaceae bacterium
CAGCAGAGCAAGGTGTGAGCACTAACCAACTAATGTCAGCGAAGCTAACGTATCAAAAAATGCACTAATACAAGAGAGTTGATCAGCCTTTTTTCGGATAATAGGAATAAATGCCGATTTGAAAAACTCAATGGTTCAACATACTAAACGCGGTTTTATAAAAAGGAATGAGGTTTTAGCAAAGCTGGAACCGAGCAGAGCAGCGATTTCGCCTATCAGTCCAATATTGCCAAATATACAATATGCAGTAAAGTAAACTTGTAATATATAAAATGTAAGGAAAACAAATGTGGAAAAATTTAAAATTTTTAGGCGTAATTAGCTCGTTTCTCACGTGTATTTCACATGCTAATGCTTTTGAGCAAAATTGGAGTATTAGAAACTCTACAGATAAATCTTTTCGAGAGATCTTTGACTTAAAACACTTAGATAACAATAGACTGTGTTACTATAAAGAAGACAGTACTTCTTGCAAAAAAAAAGCTCCTGAAACACCACTGATTTTGATGGAAGTATGTGTTACTAAATTCAGTCTAGGTGCAATTGATGGCATTGAGATTTTGGCGAACAATTCAAAAGATGTTTTTGACAACGGAAAGCCCGTGTTACGCAATGATACAGAAAAATGCCAATTAGTTGGTATGCGCCCATCAATGACATTAGAAGTGAGATTTTTAAATGGTGAAAACCCTCAGCAAAGTCATACTGTCGAGGGAACATATCGGGTTGTGCCTTACTGATTTCCAACAAATGAACTATTGCAAATATCGTGATGCGGGTACTATATTTCTTTTAGTATAAAGAGGTTATTTTGCCAGCGCCTTTGCCTAGTGAAACACAAGTTGCGGCATATCCAAGCGTATTACAGAGTGAGCGCTATGCCGACGGTGTTGTTCATATAATCTCACTGGGCGGAATGACTATTGCCTGTGCTATCCTGATGGTAGGGGCATCTATGCAAGCCAGCACAGCGCTTATATGGGCATGTGCTGTATATTGTTTGGGTGTTATGGCATCCTTCGGTGCTTCTGCCGGATATCACCTTCTGCCGTGGCATAACGTAAGGCGCACACTTCGCCGCTTGGACCACACGGCAATTTATGCATTGATCGCTGGCACTTTCACACCCTTACTGGTGCATGTGGGAACCGGCTGGTCAATGTTTGTACTAGCCGCAATTTGGACTTTGGCATTGCCAGCAATGCTCTACAAATTATTTGGTAGCACGATCGAACCAAAATGGTCGCTGGCATCCTATCTTGGCCTTGGATGGATGGGTGTATTGGCGGTTCCAGATTTTGGCCAGTATCTACCCACTTCCGCTATCGTCGAGATTTTCACTGGTGGGATCATCTACACCGCTGGTACGTATTTTTATGCACGCAAAACGCAAGTGTACCGGTATGCAATCTGGCATTCTTTCGTGTTGGTCGGGACTGTATTCCTGTTTGTTGCCGTTTGGACCACAGTGTTTTCCGGTGTTCCGAATGCGTAAATAATAAGAAAACGTCTCAACTATAAATGAGATGAGTTTCAATTTACGAATTTACATAAAACAAAGCCCCCAGCCAGAAATCTGGATGGAGGCTAAAATCTTTATCAGTTTATCGGTTTGAGCGAATGCCAAGACCGAATAGATTATGTAATCTGACGAGAAATCGCACCATCAACGGCATGGATGATTTCATCAATGTCAGATTTTGTAGCGATCAATGCAGGTGAGAAACACAAGGTGTTGTTGAAACCAGCAAGCGAGCGGTTTGTTGCACCAATTACAACTGCGTTTTCGCGGAAACAATCTGCGACAATTGCTTGGGTCAGTTGCTCAGAAAGCGGATCTTTCGTCTCACGATCAGTAACAAGTTCAGCGCCTACAAACAGGCCTTTACCGCGCACATCACCAATGACTGGATATTTGCCTTTTAGAATTTCCAACTGCTCCAAGAAATACTCACCCATGTTGATGGTGTTTTCCAGAAGGTTTTCTTCTTCAAGGATATTCATGTTTTCAAGCGCTGCGGCAGGCCCTGCAGTACATCCACCAAATGTAGAGATATCGCGGAAATAGCCCATAGCGTCAGACATTTCAGGCTTCAACATATTGAAGACCTTTTCTGTGGTAACGGTACAAGAGATCGCTGCATAACCGGATGCAACACCCTTCGCCATTGTGACCATATCCGGCTCAACGCCATAGTGCTGATAGCCAAACCATGTGCCTGTACGGCCCATACCACAAACCACCTCATCGATGTGAAGAAGAATGTCGTATTTCTTACAGATTTCCTGAACACGTTCCCAATACCCTTTTGGGGGTACAATTACGCCGCCACCTGCGGTGATTGGTTCAAGGCATAGAGCACCAACAGTGTCCGGACCTTCACGTAGGATAACCTCTTCAATCGCATTTGCAGCGCGGATGCCATAATCTTCAACATCGCCCCATTGTGAGCGATACTCAAGACAATGTGGCACTTCAACGAAGCCAGGAGTAAATGGGCCATACTGACCTTTACGCTCATCTTGTCCACCCGCAGAAAGCGTAGCGATTGTCGTACCGTGATAGTCACGATGGCGATAAAGAATTTTGTTTTTCTTGCCGCCATAAACGTTATGCGCGATTTGGCGAACCATTTTGAAGCACTTTTCATTCGCTTCAGAGCCAGAGTTTGAATAGTACACTCGGCTCATTCCAGGCATTTTTTCTATCAACCGCTCAGCAAACAAAGCGCCCGGTATTGTACCCATTGAACCAGCAAAGAAGTTCATTTTCACCAGTTGATCACGAACAGCATTAGCGATGGACTCGCGCCCATACCCAACGTTCACAGTCCAAACACCACCTGAAACCGCATCTAAGTGTTCGCGACCAGCTTGGTTCCAGACGCGCAAGCCTTTTCCTTCAACAATAATCAAAGGATCGGCTGCATCAAATTTAGAATGGTTTGTTAGGTGATGCCATACATGTGCTTTGTCAGCTTCTACAACATGGCTAATATCGTTTGGATTGATCATTTCATTCATGGCGCTGGTCCTTCAAAAACTGAACGCGATAAAGTTCTATGATCGTATTCGAACAGAAAAAAGCGATTATGCCTAGGGGGTAATGTGGTGCCAGAAGAGCTATTTCGGGGAACCAGATATCAAGGTGATTTACGAATAGCTGCCTTTAATAAATTCCATTGATGGCGCAATTGAGAGACATGAATTGGCTGTACCAAAACTCTACTTATATCTTTCTCTGCCTTTGCAAGTATCAATTCTGCAGATGCTAATGGCAAAAATGCCAAGCGAATATCCGGCTCTAACGTTTCTATGACGGCGCGAGCGAATGTTAGATGATATCTAGCGGTTGATATGATCTCTGCGATCAAGCGCTCATGGCATTCATTTGCCTCACTAGACAACCAACGTTCGCGATTGAAAAAATGCTTTTCTAATAAATCTTCTGGAAAAAACACTTGTTCACGGCTTCGATGTATCGCGCAATTGGAAAGTAAACGCGCAAGTCCCAAAGCCATGCCAGCATGGCCACACGCGTCCGCAAATTCGCGCGATGTTTCGGCACCCAAACAAATAGCACTGCATTGAAAAAAGATTGAAACCGTCTCGCCCAGATATCCTTCAAGGCTACCCATATCGGGCATGGTGTCATTGTAGAGATCGAAGATTTTTGCATCGAGATAGGTATGCAATGCTTCCCTAGGCAAGTTATGCCCCTCAATTGCATGCATCAGTTCTGCAGCCAACGGGCCCGCATCTGCATTATCACCTGACTTTAATAAATCACGCCACCACTGCAGCCGGATTTCGCCAGGCATCGGTTCGGATACCAGAAATGGAATTTTTGATATTTCAGCATCAAATGCCCAAAGTGCAGCTACATCGTTTCTTACGTTTTTGGGTAGATACAGACAGGCTGAATAACGCTCGCTCTGCTGCTCTTTCAAAATTTGTAATGCGAAACTCTGATCAGACATCAACTGCTAGAAAGGCTGCGGCAACGGCCCTGCCCTCTGAGATCAATACATTGTAAGTGCGCACCGCAGCGCCAGTGGCCATTGTGTCAGCAGAAATATTATGGCTGCGAAATATATCACGCATTCGTTCCGGCAATGGCATAAGCTCTAATCCCGTGCCTATCAAAAGAACCTCAACATCTTGTGCTTCTGATAGTATTCTCGCGAAATCTTCCTTAGAAAACTTCGTTCTTGATGCAACATTCCATGCATAAATGCCTGATGGCGCACACATCAGATTTCCCTGATGAGACATTTTTGCAAAGCGGAACCCACCGTTTCCGTAGGCATCAATTGGCGCACGTCCGGGGAAATGCGCTTCGTGAATTTCGATACCCTTTTGAGCTTCAGACAATGGAACCTAATCCATCATCTGAATAGGCAACGTATCTTCGGTGGCTTTCTTTTCCGCATCGATTTTTTCTTTGTCATCACCGGACACCTGACCCGGACGAAGGTTGAATAAAATCAACAATGGAGCGGCAACAAAGATCGATGAATAGGTGCCGATAAAGACACCAAAGATCATTGCAAACGTGAAGGATGCAAGCACCTCACCACCTAAGAAATACAGTGAGAACAACGCAAGAAGCGTGGTGACAGAGGTTAGGATCGTCCGAGACAACATCTGGTTGATCGACATATCGATTACCTGACCGACATCCCGCTTCTTATATTTTCGCAGATTCTCACGTATTCGGTCATAGACCACAACCGTATCATTCAACGAGTAGCCAACAATCGTGAGAAGAGCCGCAATTGTAGCAAGCGTAAACTCAAATTGTAGTATCGAGAAAATTCCAATGGTGAGTAGAACGTCATGCAGGGTTGCAGCTACTGCGCCCAATGCAAACTGCCATTCAAACCGTAT